>CAYVDV010000066.1:0-3770 GCA_964450465.1 uncultured Saprospiraceae bacterium | reverse complement strand
CTATCGACTTCGATACCGGCGAAATCTTCCCGAAGAACGCCATCCTCATCATAATCGTCGTCTTCCTTCACCAGGCGTTTTGCTTCCTGAATGGTCATACGGATAAGGTAATACACCTCATCCGTTTCAAAAGGAAGCGCCGATACCTTCTTTCCTTCCTGGTTCGTGTACTGAATGAGAAAAGCAGCAAAGCCGGTCGGGTAACGGAGTTTCACCAGACGGATAATGTCTTCCGGCAGCGCTTCATAATCTTTGACTACTCGTTTCTTGGCCAAGGCTGGTCTGTTATTGGTTTTGAAAATTAGTGCCGGGTACATAGCCAAACTGGCCAGTGTCCTAAACACCTGGTTTTGTTTACGGGCAAATTTAAACGAATGGGTACTGAAACGGCAAAAAAAATTTCAGCCGTTTTTTTTTTATTGTTTTTCCCGTATTTCAACAATTTCCACACGGCGCTCCCGGGCGGCGTCCGGATGGTAGATGGAGTTCCGCTCATCCCGCAAATCGTCGCTGATCCCCGCCCGTGCAGTGGTTTCGCCAAAGCTGGCTTCAGAGACCCGGAGTTTGCCCGATTCCAGATAGGTTTTCAAGATTCCATCGGCATAAGCCTCAAAGTGGTTACGGACACTGCTGATCCGCCGCTTACCCAGGGCAAGGTTGTAATCGCTCTCCGCCCGCGGGCTGGTGAAGCCTTTAATGATAACCTCCACCGGCTCGCCCTGCTGCAGGCGGCCGAGCAACAGTTCGCACAGCTGGTCGAGCCGCTCATAACCGCGCCGCACTTCATTGTCAAAAAAATCGTCGATCTGCGCTTCAGCGGCCTCCCGTTTTGCGCCATTCAGGCCCTTGGCGAAGGATTCCCGGTATTCGTCCTGCCGGTCCAGATAAGCGCGCACGGTTTCCATGTAGCTTTTCCGGGTCTTGGTACGCCGGGTTCGCTTATCCGGCTCATCATTGTCGAAATAAAGAACCAAGCCCACAAAATCAGCCAGTACAGGCGGTTTTTCCGGCTCCCTGGGCTGCAACTCTTCGATGGGGATCTTCGGGCGCTCGATCTGGCGCTGCGGGGTGGGCGCCGCGCTTATGGGCGGTGCTGGCTGCTGTTGATCTGGTTCCGGGTATCGAACAGTGTACAGGTCATTGCAACAGGCTTTATTGGCCACGTCGAGATACTGGCTGCCCGGGCGGTTGCTGCTCAGATAACCACTTTTGCCGTCCGGCCGAAGTACATAATACAGATCATTATAACTGGTATTCAACCCGGGGCCGGCGTTTTCCGGAGGGGAAAATGCGCTCGCTTCCCGTTTCGAGCGGAAAATATCATATCCGCCGAAGCCCGGCAGGCCGTCTGAACTGAAATACAGCGTTTGGGTCGGTTCGTGAAAAAACGGGGTGACATCATTTGCCGGTGTATTCACATCCGTAACATTCACGGGTTCTGAATCAAAGCGAAGCGGGCGCAGGGGTTTACGGCTGTCAACCGGCACACTGCAAGGACAGAACCAGATCGTGTCCAGGGGCAATTGCCAGATGTCCAGACCTCCCTTGCCACCAGGGCGGTCGCTCACAAACCAAAGGTTGAGTTGTTCGGACAGGGAATCGTAGGCAATGGAAGGATGCGTTGTCGTATAACCCGGCAGGTTGACCGGCGCCGGCAGACGAAACGGCGCGCTCCATCGCTTGCGGATATCCTGCACCGTGAGCCACAATTCGCAGCGGATATCCGAGGCATTCTGATTTTTACACAGGGTGAAGAAGAGAAAATGCCCGTCGGCCGTGAGTGCGGTATGCGCTACATGGACGGTATCGGAACCCGGATATCCGCGGCTGACTTCCCGGGCTCTGCCGTTGCGGACAGAGAACAGTACTTTGGTGCGTTTTTGCCGGGGTTTGCTCTTGTCGCCGCGCTTGTCGAAACGGTAAGAGGAAAAGTACAGCGTGTCGCCGGAGATAAAAGGCGCAAAGTCGCTGTACGGGCTGTTGATTCCTTTCCCCGCATTCTCCACCTTTACCCCGCTGGTATCCGGCCCCTGCTGCATAGCCCAGCGGCAAGTGGCCAGTTCAATCCTGGCCCGATCGGCATATTCAGGTTCAGCGGCTGGCGGCGCAGCGGAAAATCGCTCAAATTCAGCCACAGCTTCCCCGTATTTCCCCTGATTTTTCAGCACTTCGCCCAGACGATAGTAGAGGAGCGGGTAGGCTTTTTGGTGCTTTTCCGAAGCCGCCAGTTGCCGGTACATCTTTTCTGCCAGGGGAAAAGCATAGATGTTGCGGGCGCATTCGGCATATTTCCAGATCAACCCGCTGTCGTCCGATTTGCGTTCCAGCGCGGTACCGTAGTGTTGAATGGCGGCAGCGTAGTCTTTTTTTTCAAAAGCATCATCGCCGGCCCGTTCGTAGGCACGCCGCGACTGCCCCAGGGCCGTGCCGGCAGTCCAGAGCAGCCCCAAAAACAGCGTCAGGCAAACCCAGCGGAACTGCCGGATCGTTTTTTTAGAAGAAACAGGGGGATTGTATTGGATTAGCACCATAGTATGATCGGATTTTGGACCGTTGAGGCATTAAAAAATTGGACAGGATTTAAATGTTTTTACGGCCGGCGCCGGCACAGTACGATAGATCACCGCTAGTTCGTAACCACCCCGGCCTCGCGTGGCCTGTTCAAAATCGGAAATATTCCAGTCGTAACTGAGCCCGACCGTCCAATCGCCGAATTCGTATTGCAAGGCTGGTATCAGCGCATCACCCAGGCGCGTAGCCAGGGTAAATTGTACTGCGTTTTGACCTGGCGTCAACCAGAGTCGAACGCCGCCGCCGCCTTCCAGTTCCCGCGCCGTCCGCATTTGTTGTGCTCCGGCAAAAACGATCAAATCGAGAAATTCGTTTAACTGAACTGCAGAATTTGCACTAAATGCCAGGCGCAGCGGAAGGCGTTCATCCGGATCATCCTGAAAACTGACGGAGGGCTGGTTGAGGTGGAAGGCAGCCACCCCGGCATTGGCCATAGTGCGGGCGCCGGGCACTTGCAGGTTCCAGTTGATACCGGCTGAAAGGGTTGGCGCCAATCCGGAACTTCGGTTAAAGTTTTCTTTGGTTGGCAATCCCGGGTCGAATACATCGCCTGTCCACTGATTTTTAAATTTCAGTCCGGAGATATCAAAACGGCGCTGTACCAGCCCGACGCCAAACCCCACAGAAAGGGCGTGCCGCTCGGTAAGTGCCCGCGATACGCTGCCGCAAATCCCCAGTTGTGTCCAGCGCAGCCCGGCATCGCCGGCTTTGTCGTTTTGGATCAGGAGGCCGGCGCCAATGCTGTTTGCGCCCCGCTCCATTGCCTTCATATCTGCCCCGACGGAAAAGGTCTGGTAAGAAACCGGCACACTGGTCCATTGGCTTCGATACAGGCCCATGGCGCGCAGGTTACCCTGAAATACACCGGTTTGCGCCGGATTATAATGCATGGGATTGTGGTAAAACTGGGAGAAGTGAAGATCCTGGGCCGGCGCGAAGACGGCGACGCCCAGAAAGATCAGGGTAAATACGCGGGTAAGCATCATCTGCGAGACAGGATTGGTTAAAGCCCGAAGGTAAAGAAGTATTTTTGCCGCTTCCCGCTGCCTGACCTAAAAAGTTAACCATTGCCATGATCGAAGTCTGTGCTACCAACCTCCAGTCTGCCCTTGCCGCCCAGCGTGCGGGCACCCATCGTATCGAACTGTGCTGCGCCCTCGACGGCGGCGGCATCACCCCTTCGCCCGGCCTGCTGCGCG
>CAYVDV010000065.1:1792-16274 GCA_964450465.1 uncultured Saprospiraceae bacterium | reverse complement strand
CCGGGCTGCAAGCGGCCAATTTTATTTCATGCTTCGTTAAAATTTTCGCCATAGGTACCCGGCTATGCCTGCAAATTTTGCCTTGCCTGAAATAAAATTTGCTCGCTTTCGCCCCGGCACCGAAATTTAAACACGCTCTTACTTTTTCAACGCGCTCAAATCGATCCGGCGGGCGGCTTTCTTTTCGGACTGTCTTTTTTTCGCCTCCAGGCGAGCCGCTTTCACTTCGGGAGGAACGGGTACGCGTTTGCGTTTTTTGGGTTTTAGGAGCGATTTTTCTACCAGTTTCAGGAGCTTGGCGGTGGCCTTTTGTTTGTTGGCCAGTTGGGAGCGCTCCGTTTGATTGGTTACGGAAAGGAACCCTTCCGCCGAGATCCGGCCGGCCAGTTTTTCCAGCAAAAGCGCCTTTTCTTCTTCGCTCAGGGCTTCCGATACGGCCACTTCCAGGCGTGCTTCCACCTTCGTCTCCACTTTGTTGACGTTCTGTCCGCCTTTTCCGCCGGAGCGGGAGTTGCGGTACGTAAATTCCTGAAGTAAACGTTCAGTATCCATGATCCTAAAGAAAAACCTCCGCCGGCGATCCGGCGGAGGTTTCAACATGTTATCACTAAGATGTCTGGCTGGCTTTAGGCCAGTTTGACATTTACTGCATTCATGCCTTTTTTGCCACGCTGGGTGTCAAACGTGACGCTGTCACCTTCGCGGATTTGGTCCACCAGACCGCTCACGTGAACAAAAATTTCCTCTTTGGTGGAGGAATCAATAATAAAACCAAAACCTTTGGTCTCATTGAAGAACTTTACGGTTCCACTGTACATTGGTAAAAAAACTTTAAAAAATGATCCTTGGCAACATGCCGGTGCAAAGTTGCGGATAATTTTTACGGTGTGCCAGTATTTTTTAAAATATTAACAAATGGATTCCCCGTGCAGGATTCGTGCATGTTGCAAATTTTCTGCCGCCAGCGCTGTACCTTTGCGGCCATTACCAAATTTTGTCTTTTGAATACTGCATACTAAAGGGAACCGCAAAACGATATTTGTGCGTTCTTTTTTCAGATCTTTCCAACTGTAAAATACCTGCTACCATCCGAACATGGAACTGTCCACCCGCTATACCCCGTCTGATATCGAATCCCGATGGTACGCCCACTGGGAAAAATCCGGCTATTTCCATTCCACACCCGACTCGCGCGAAGCTTTTACCATCGTTATCCCTCCCCCGAATGTAACCGGCGTGCTGCACATGGGGCACATGCTGAACAATACCATTCAGGACATTTTGATCCGCAAGGCGCGCCTCGACGGGAAAAATGCCTGCTGGGTGCCCGGAACGGATCACGCATCTATCGCTACCGAGGCCAAGGTGGTCCGCTGGTTGCGCGAAGAGAAAAAACTGCGTAAATCCGACCTGACCCGCGAGCAGTTTATGGAATACGCCTACCAGTGGAAAGACAAATACGGCGGCATTATTCTCCAGCAACTGCGCCGGCTGGGCGCGTCCTGCGACTGGGAGCGCACCGCCTTTACCATGGACAAAGGATATTACCAGGATTGTATCCGTATGTTCAACGACCTGTACCGGAAAGACAAACTCTACCGGGGGCTGCGCATGGTAAACTGGGACCCGGAAGCCAAAACCGTACTCTCCAATGAAGAAGTGCTGTACTTCGAAGAACAGGCACAGTTATACCATATTAATTACCGCCTGGAGGGAGACCCCGCAGGGGGCATTGTGATCGCTACCCAACGACCCGAAACCATTTTTGCCGACGTGGCCGTTGCGGTCAATCCCAAAGACGCGCGGTATAAGAAACTGGTTGGCAAAAAAGTCCTGATCCCTCTTATCAACCGGGCAATCCCGGTCATCGCCGATGACTATGTTGATGTGGAATTCGGTACCGGCGCGCTGAAGATCACCCCGGCACACGACCCCAACGACTATGAGATCGGCCAGCGCCACCAACTTGAGGTGATCGACACAATCGACGACGACGGCCGCCTGAACGAAAATTGCGCCTTTGCCCCGCTGGTTGGTCTCGACCGCTTCGAGGCCCGCAAGCGCATGAAATCCCTGCTGGAGGAAAGCGGAAATCTGGTCAAACTCGAAGACTACACCACCAAGATCGGCCGCTCCGAGCGCACCAACACCGTGGTCGAGCCCAAACTCTCGCTCCAGTGGTTTGTACGCATGAGCGACCTGGGCGCCCCTGCGCTCCGGGCTGTACTGGACCGGGAAATTCAGTTCTATCCCGATAACTTCCAGAATTTATACCGCAACTGGATGGAGAACCTGCGCGATTGGTGCATTTCGCGGCAATTGTGGTGGGGGCAGCGTATCCCCGCCTGGTATCTGAAAGCGGAGGGCCTCAATAAAGAGACCCATATTTTCGTCGCCGAAACAGCCGAAGAAGCCCTCGAACAGGCGCGCAAAGCTACCGGCAATCCGCAACTGGGCCTGGATGACCTGCGGCAGGACGAAGACGTGCTCGATACCTGGGCATCCTCCTGGCTCTGGCCTATCAGCGTTTTCAACGGCTTTGCGCAACCGGAGGGCGAGATCGCGTATTACTATCCTACATCGGTACTGGTGACCGGCTGGGACATCATCTTCTTCTGGGTGGCCCGCATGATCATGGCCGGCTACGAGTATCGCGGGGAAAAACCCTTTCAGGCAGTGTACTTCACCGGAATGGTGCGCGACAAGCAGCGCCGCAAAATGTCCAAATCGCTGGGCAACTCACCGGATGCCCTCAAACTGCTCGACGACTACGGCGCCGACGGGGTTCGCTACGGCCTGATGTCGAGTGCCGCCGCCGGCAACGATATTTTGTTTGATGATAAACTCTGTGAAAACGGGCGCAACTTCTGCAACAAGCTCTGGAATGCTCTGCGGCTGGTTAAAGGCTGGCAGGTCAGCGAACAGGCGGAACTGGATGCCGATGCCCGGAAAAATGACCTGGCCGTCCGCTGGATGCGGGAAAAATTCAAACAGGTGCTCGGCGAGGTCGAAGGGCATTTCAACACCTTCCGGCTCAGCGAAGCCTTGCTCACTCTGTATGGATTTATCTGGGACGACTTTTGTTCCTGGTACCTCGAAATGGTAAAACCGGGATTTGAAAAACCGATCGACCGGGCTACCTACGAGGCTACGCTCGACTTGTATTCCGACCTGATGGTAGCCCTGCACCCGTTCATGCCGTTTATTACAGAAGAGATCTGGCATCAGCTGCGCGAGCGCGCTGCGGGTGCGGACTGCATGATGCAGACCTATCCGACAGCAGGCGCGGCCGATGAAACGCTGATCCGGCAGATGGAATCGGCAAAGGATATTATTGGAAAAGTGCGCGACCTGCGCAATCAGAACCAGATCAAGCCCCGGGAAGCATTGAAAATGGCGATCCAGGAAAGCGAAACTGCGCAAGCTTTTTTTGCGCGTAAGGGATTGCGGGAAATGGTGATGAAACTGGCGGTTCTTTCCGAACTGGAGCCCTGTACGCAGGAACCGGCGAACAGCAAGTCGTTTATTTCCGGCACGGATAAATACTACATCGAATTCAACCAGCAGATCGACGCGGCTGCCGAATGCGCCAAAATGCAGGAAGAGCTGGTGTACCAGCGCGGTTTTATGAAATCCGTGGAGGCTAAGCTGAGCAACGAGCGCTTTGTGCAAGGGGCGCCTCCACAAGTTGTGGAAAACGAGCGCAAGAAACTGGCGGACGCCCAGGCGCGCATCCAGATCCTGGAAGCGTCTATGGCCAAACTGGGATGTGGAAAATGATTGCAGAGGCGCCGGAGTGCTGCCCAACCCAACCAACCAGAGCATGATGACTTTGCTTATTCTGTTCCTTTATGTCTGGCCAAACCTGACTGAGCCCGCATTTTCCGGTATGAGCTGCGTTTTTAAAAACGAACGGCTGAACCTTTCCTACCGTATGCAAAAAGAACGCCGGCCCTACCGGCCGTCTTCCGGTCTAACCAATGCCCGGTTGGATACGTTGAGCAATTGGTTCAGCGCTTCCCGCAACTATGTGGAGATTATCCGGCAGGACGATCCGCTCAAACCGCACTACGGGATCGCCCTGGCATTCGAATTCGATGCGGAAAATGCGGCATACCCTTATACTCCGGCATTTGCCAAACTGCAATTTAAAGACTTCAGTTGGGGCGGGCTGGAGTTCAGTGCGCGCGATTCTTTTAACTTTACCGGAGTCCTGAACGATGTGAGCGAGGATCTCAGCATCCAGGTGGACAGTTTCCGGAACGATACGATCACCGGCCGCTTTTCCGGGCTGTTGCTCAGTGGCGCCGGCCCAATGGCCGCTATAGACAGCGGCCGTTTCCGGGTTGCGGTGTACCGGGTCGAATAACCAACAATTATTAAAATGCTTTTATGCTGACCGATATTCTTATTACGATTTTACTTGTCTTTCTGAATGGTTTTTTTGTGGCGGCCGAGTTCGCCATCGTGAAGGTCCGTCTGTCCCAGATCCAGGTGCGCGCACAGGAAAACAGCCTGGCCCGGGTGGCGGAAAGTGTGGTGATGCATCTGGACAGTTACCTGGCAGCCACACAGCTGGGCATTACCCTGGCAAGTCTTGGCCTGGGTTGGATTGGAGAACCTGTAGTGGGGGCAATCATTCTGAAAATAATGGATCTGGCAGGTATGCATCCCGACCCGGAGCTGGCACACAAGATCGCCCTGCCCTTTGCATTCGCCACCATAACCGTGTTGCATATCGTGTTTGGCGAACTGGCGCCCAAATCGCTGGCCATACGCTTTCCTACAAATACCACGATGTGGGTGGCCTGGCCCCTTCGGGTATTCTATTTTGTATTTCGCCCCTTCATCTGGCTGCTCAACGGTCTGGCGAATGTATTGCTGAAGATCATCGGTATTCAACCGGTGCCGCACTCGGAGATCCACTCCGAGGAGGAACTCAAAATGATCATCACCGAAAGCGCTGAAGGAGGGGCCATAAAGGCCTCCGAACGCGAGCTCATCCAGAATGTATTCGATTTCGATGAAAGGCTGGTCCGGCAGATCTTTACGCCGCGGACTCAGATTGTCGGGATTGAAGCAGACACCCCTTTGCAGGATGCTGTTGCTTTTGCCCTGCAGGAGGGTTACTCCCGGTATCCGGTATATGAAGATTCCCTGGATCAGATCATAGGCTTTGTGCTGGCCAAAGACCTGCTGGTAGCCGCTATGGGGCAAAACCAGCAGTCCTTGCGCGAACTCATGCGGCCGGTCTTGTATGTACACCTGAACAAGAAAATCGGGCAACTGCTGCGACAGTTCCAGAAAGAACGCCGGCAACTGGCCGTCGTGACCAGCGAGTTTGGCGGTACCGTCGGTCTGGTAACGATGGAAGACATTATCGAAGAACTGGTGGGTGAAATCCAGGATGAGCACGACCAGGAGCTGGCGCCCGTTGAGAAAGTGGCCGAACGTAGCTGGCGCATTCTTGCCCTGACCAATCTGGAGCGCATAAATGAAGGCCTGCCTGTCCACTTTCCACTGGACGACGACTATGAAACCCTGGCGGGGCTGTTATTGAAAACGCTGGACAGCATCCCGAAGGAAGGCGACGTAATCCGGGTGGGTGCTTATGAAGTGAAAGTGCTGAAAATGTTCAAAACCAGTCCTGAAATCGTGGAGGCCACTCTTTTGCCAGACTAGGGCCTGTTCCTGGATTCTTTTTTTCGCAGCATCAGTATGTATACGGGCAGGTGGTCGCTGTATCCGTTGAGAAAGATATCGCCCACGAAAGTGCGCAAGGGATAACCCCGGAAAGCGCCCTCTTCCTGAAACATCCAGGGTTGGCGGTAAACCACAGGCCGGTAAAACTGCCAGCCGCCTGCTTTTTTCTTCACCAGGGGCTTTGATAAAATGATCTGGTCGAACAGGTTCCAGGCATCCCGGTAAGCCAGGGTGCCATCGCCGTTTTGAAAAAGGTCGTACATCGGATTGTATAATTCGTCCTCCTTCATTTTATCGGCGCTGCGCACGGCCCGGAGCACATTGGTCAGGCTCTTGTTGTTGGGGTCGTCGTTAAGGTCGCCCATGATAATGATCTTGGCTGCTTTATCCGCGGCGGTCAGGCTGTCCACAATATTTCGGCACACCTGGGCGGCGGCGCCGCGTTTCCAGGCAGAGGCGCTCTCTCCGCCACTGCGGGAGGGCCAGTGATTGACCAGAATGTGCAGGGGCTCGCCGTTGAACAATCCGGTTACATAGAGGACGTCCCGGGTGAAATCACGGTCGCCGGTTGTGGGTTCATTGATCAGCACCGGATAGGCCTGTGACGCAGTTACCGTAAAATATTTGGGTTGGTAAAGCAAACCGACATCGATGCCGCGCTCATCGGGTGAATCGTAATGCACGATCTGGTAGTTTCGTTCGCGGAGTGCCGGCTGGGCAACCAAGTCTTCCAAAACCTGCCGGTTCTCCACTTCGGAAACGCCAAGCAATGCAACGCCGTCGGGAGTAACATCCGTTGCCAGCAGGCTGATAACCTTGGCCAGATTGGCCTGTTTGGAACTGTACTTTTCTGTATTCCAATGCAGGCGGCCGCCCGGCAAAAAGTCGGCATCGTTCGTAGTTGGGCTATCCAGCGTGTCGAACAGGTTTTCCAGATTATAAAAACCGATTGCGGCGATCTGGTATTGGGTTTTTTGCGCCGGAAGGGCCATGGCAAGCAGGAGCCCGGCTAACAGGAGAAGATTTGTTTTCATGTGATGGAACATTGTCGGAGGCAAAGGAACGGATTTGAGCCGGAATCGTTGTGCGCTTTGCAATTAATTTACACGAAAAGAGCGCATATACACCACCGGGCTTTGCTACCTTTACGACCTTTAATCGATGTGCATTCCTGTCCGGGGATTCGAAGACGCTCAAACCCATTTTCGCAATTAAATGATCCAGAAATTCATTCTTTCGTGCCTGTTAGCCCTGGTAGTCCAGGCTTCCAGCGCCCAAAATGCAACCCTGCGTGGAACGGTTACGGATTCTGACAACAACGCACCTGTCGTGGATGCTTCCGTGGTGCTTGCCCAAACAGGTATCTTCTCTGCCACCGACAACCGGGGTAATTTCGTATTGTATGAAGTGCCTCCCGGGGAGTACTCGGTTGTGATCAGCAGGGCCGGTTTTCTGCCAATTGAACAAAAGGCTGTACTCCAGGCCAATCAGGAACTTCGGCTGGAATTCAACCTGCGCCGCGATCCTGCGGCCGCGGCCGGAAATACCAGCGATATCCCCACGGTGACCCTCGATGAGGCCGAGTCGGAAAGCGATGGTATCGGTGAAATTGCCAATCTGTTGCACGCTTCCCGCGATGTATTCCAGAACGCATCCAGCTTCGGATGGAGTGTGTTCCGCTTTCGCGAGCGGGGCTATGACTCCGAGTTCTTTCCCGTTTTTCTCAATGGGATCAATATCAACGATCCGGAGACCGGGATTACCTTTTTCGGCGAGTTCGGCGGTCTGAACGATGTGTTGCGTAGCCGCCAAAGCGTGATTGGACTGGATCCCGCGGAATTTGCTTTTTCCGAGATCGGTGGCGCTTCCAATATCGATACCCGGGCGAGCGTACAGCGCAAACAGATCCGCGCTTCGTACGCCATCAGTAACCGGACTTATAACCACCGCCTGATGCTGACGGCCAGCACCGGCCTTATGCCGGGCGGTTGGGCCGTGTCCGTCTCCGGAAGTCGCCGCTGGGCGCAGGAAGGCTGGTACGACGGCAGCTTTTTCGACGGCTATGCCTATTTTCTTTCAGTGGACAAAAAATTTGGCGAAAAACACGCCTTGAACCTGACTGTGCTTGGTTCGCCCAACAGCCGGGGCAGGGTAGGGGATACGTTCCAGGAAATGCTGGATCTCGCCGGATCCACCCGGTATAACCCCAACTGGGGCTATTGGAACGGCGATAAACGAAATGCCTACGTCAGTCACAGCCATCAACCGATATCCATTCTCCGGTACGACTTCCGGCCTACCCGAAATACCAATATTATGCTGGCAGGTTATACCCAGTTTGGCCAAAATGGCTACACCCGCCTCGACTGGTTTAATGCATACAGCCCGGAGCCTGACTACAACCGGCGCCTGCCCTCCGCCCTTGTATCCGCGCCCGGCCAAACCGAACAAGCTGATGCCTGGGCACAGCAACTGCGGCAAAACGAATCGCTGCGCCAGATCGACTGGGTGGCCATGTGGGAAGCCAATACCATCAATACGGAAAGTATTGCCAACGCCAATGGCGTAACCGGCAATACCGTGACCGGCAAACGCGCGCAATACGTCGTAGCCGATCTGCGGAGCGACAGCAAGGAGGCCGGGTTCAACGCCCTGTTGCGCCAAAGCCTGGGCGATCGATTTGTCCTGAACAGCGGCGCCAATTACCAGTGGTACCGCGGCAGGAACTTTAAAACGGTGGACGATATCCTTGGCGGCGATTTCATTGTGGACTGGGACCGGTTTGCCCAGCAGGATATCCCCGATAATCCTGCTGCCCGCGACAACAACCTGCTTATACCCAATCATATCGTAAAGGAAGGCGAAACCTACGGCTACGATTATGACGAAAACATACGCAATGCCGGCGCCTGGGTACAGGTACAGGGCAACCTGCGACGTTTTTCCGTCTTTGCTGCCGCAGAAAACCTGCTGACCGAACTTTGGCGTACCGGCTACATGCAAAATGGCCGTTTCCCAAATGCTTCACTGGGTGATTCAAAAAAAGTCCGCTTTTTCAACTACGGCCTGAAAACAGGGCTTACCTACAAGTTCACCGGACGCCACTACGTCTATGCGAACGGTTATTACGGCACCCGGGCGCAGCGCTTCCAGGATGTGTTTATCTCTCCCCGCACGCGGGACTCGCTGGTGACGAACGATCCCACGCCCTACAAGGTCGCCAGTTTTGAAGGCGGGTATCAATGGCGCGCACCCAACTTTAAAGCCAGAGTGACCGGTTATTACACCCAGACCCGGGGCGAATACGACAATTACCAGACATACACGCCTTCAACCGGTGTATTCGGAGCCATATCCATGGTTGGAGTGAACCGCAGACATCAAGGGGTAGAAATGGCTTTTGAGGTAAAGCCCTTCGTTGCCTGGACTTTCAGTGCTGCCGCTAACCTGGGCGAATATATTTACACCTCCAGGCCGCACCTGATCGTGACGGAAGATAACACGGCCTTCAAAGTGTACGAGGGCACTGCCTACCTCAAAAACTTCTATGTGCCCCGTACGCCCCAAACCACGGCCTCCGGCAGCCTGCGCTATGAGGGGCGCCGGTTCTGGTTTGCCAGCCTGACGCTGAACTGGGCCGATAACTTCTGGTTTCTCTTTGACCCAACCCGCCGCACGGCCCAAAACGTCGAAACTATTGTGCCGGACTCCGATCTCTGGCGTTTGATCATTGATCAGAAAAAAGCGCCATCCGCTTATACCCTCGACTTTTTTGGCGGTAAGTCCTGGCGCATACAACGCGATTACTTTATTTACCTGAATGTCGGGGTGAACAACATTCTGAACAATACGAATATCATCAATTCCGGCCGGGAGGCCTACCTGAATGCCTTCCGCAACGACCCGACGGATACGCGCCTGTATTCCACGCAGGTCCTTTACGCACCGGGCACCAATTACTTCGTGAGCATTGCACTCCGGATGTGATCCGGCGTTTTACAAAAATTAATTACCTCTTGATCTGACAATCCATTAAAAAATGAAAAATATGCGCTTGCTGAAAAAACACTTCCCACTGCTTCCCATTGCCGCCCTTCTTTTAATGGTGGGTATTACGGCCTGTGTCAAACGCGAGTTCGACGAGCCACCCCTTGGCGGTGAGCCGGTCACGATCACTGCGAACAAGACGATTGTCGAATTGAAGGCCCTGCATACCACCCCCGGCGGATATGATAAAATTGAAGATGATTTTATTATTGAGGGTACCGTGGTTATGGATGACCGCTCAGGCAACTACTATAAAACCCTGGTCATTCAGGACGCCTCCGGCGGTATTGAGGTTAAATTCAACGATGGCTACCTGTACAACCAGTTCCCTGTGGGCCGAAAAATATTCATCCGGTGCAAGGGGCTGATCCTGACCGACTACAACGGTCTCGTTCAGCTGACCGGCAGCACCGTGGAGCAGGCCGGCCAACTGGACGATGTGGGGCTTACGGTGGCACAAGTGCGCACCAATGTGGTGAAAGGGCCGATCAGCGCGACGCCGCCCGTCGCTAAAGTCGTGGATATCGCCGACCTGAACGCCAGCCATATCAGCACCCTGATCCAGTTGCAAAATGTGCAGTTTATCGCCGCAGATGCCGGAAAGACCTATGCCGATGCCGTGACCAAGTACAGCCTGAACCGCACGCTTCAGGATTGCGGCGGCGACCAGATTATCCTGCGCAGCAGCGGCTACTCGGAATTTGCCGGTGCAGCAACCCCCACGGGGAACGGTACCCTTACCGGCGTACTGGGCATTTATGGCAACACACGCCAACTGTACATCCGCGATCTCAACGATGTGGATATGGCCGGCGATCGCTGCAGCGGGGTTGGCGGCACTCTTATGAATATCAGTTCGGTTCGCAGTTTGTTTACGGGCACTACCACTTCCGCTCCGGCAGACCGCAAGATCAAGGGGATCGTTATTTCCGACCGGGTAGCCAACAACCTGAATGGCCGGAACCTTTACCTGCAGGATGAATCCGGCGGTATTGTCGTGCGCTTTACGTCGAATCACGCCTTCAACCTGGGCGATGAAATCGAAGTGGAAATTTCCGGGCAGGAGATCAGCGAGTTCAACAAGCTGCTTCAGGTCAATAATGTCCCGCTGGATAAATCCGGCGTGTTGACCGTAGGGAATACCCCGGCAGTGCGTACCGCCACGATAGCCGAGGTCAATGCCAATTTCGATGCCTGGGAAAGTACGCTGGTAAAGATCACCGGCGCAACGATATCCGGCCCGGGAACCCCGCTGTCCGGCAATAAAACAGTAAGTGACGCCAGCGGCAGTATCGCGATGTACACCCAAACCTATGCTTCCTTCGCCAGCGTCACCACGCCCGCCGGACCGGTTACCCTCACGGCGATCGTGTCGGATTTCAACGGGAAACAATTGATCCTGCGAAATCAGAACGATATTAAGCCCTAAGACCTGTCAGGTTGAAATTGAATTCAAAAGGGAGCGGTGCTTGGCGCACGCTCCCTTTTGAATTCAATTTCAACCTGACAGGTCATGTGTCCGCAACGTTTTGCCCACACTTTACGTTACTTTTGTCTGTATGCGCACGCTGATCTTGTTCTTCTGCCTTTTTCAGGCTACAGCTACCTTTGCCCAGCAACCCGACACACTCGTTCCGGCGCCGGATACTGTTCCGGTAGCTGTAGCTCCGGCGGCAAAATCCGGCTTTGTCCGCCGTATTCTGACCAAAGACTATCCCAACCCGAAAACGGCCCTGTTGTTGTCATTTGCCCTGCCCGGCGCCGGGCAGGCCTATAACCGGAAATGGTGGAAACTCCCCATTGTGTACGCAACCCTGGGAGGACTTACCTATCTGGAAATTTCCAATATCCGGCAATACCGGCTTCTTCGGGATAATTACAAATGGCTGGTTGACGGGGATCCGAACACGAACCCTACCGAAGCGCCATATACCTCGCTGGATGCCACCAGCATGCGACAGTACCGCGATCAGTGGCGGCGCTATGTTGAACAAAGTTCCCTTGTTCTTGGTTTGGCTTATGTGCTGACGGCGACCGAGGCTTATGTCAATGCGCATTTGTCCCACTTTGATGTCAGCGATGACCTTACAATGCAGGTGAAACCCAGCGTGCAATCTTTTTCGGGAAACAGTTTGGCCTTCGGCATGGGGGTAGCGCTGCAGTTTGGCGGCAGCCGGGGGAATGAACACCCAATTATATCCGGTTTTTAAACTGCCGGGATTCTAATTTTGCATTCATGCGTGCCATTTTCGACAGTGAATCGGACAGCCTGGATCTTACTCAACGGCATTTTTACAGCAGCATGCGCTTTCCGCTGGCAGCTCTCCTTTTTATTTGGCTGATCCATGCTTATTTGACCCTGGCGGGAGCCGATCCCGGATGGTACGGCATCATGCCCCGCCGCTTGTGGGGTTTGCGGGGCATAGTGACGGCACCCCTGGTGCACGGAAGCTGGGAGCACCTGTTGTCCAATTCCCTGCCGCTTTTTGTGCTTACCGCGATCACGCTCTATTTCTACCGGAAGGTAGCCATGCGCGCCTTTTGGATGATCTACTTCCTGACCGGTATTTCGGTATGGTTGCTTGCCCGGCCGGTATTGCATATCGGCGCCAGCGGGATAGTTTACGGGCTGGTTGCTTTTATTTTCTGGAACGGTATTTTCCGGCGCAGCCTGCGCTCCATCATTCTGGCGCTGATCGTCATGGTATTTTACAGCGGTATGTTTTTGGGGATTCTGCCCGATCAGGAAGGGATTTCCTGGGAAAGCCATCTGCTGGGCAGCCTTGCCGGCATTTTTACGTCTTTCTGGTTTAAAGGCGAACTGGAAGACGATGAACTGGAAAAGCACGATCCTTTTGCCGATGAACGCAACCGGGAAAAAGAGTATTTCCTGCCCCGCGATATTTTCGCTAAAACCAAGGCGCAACGCGCCCTCGAAGCAGAAGAGGAGGCCCGCCGCCGCCAACAGCAAAACGATACATTTTTCCCTCCCTTTTGGAACCGGGATCAGACCTGGTAAACGATTGCTGTCTGTTGCCTAGCGTACCATCGGCCCTGCGACACCGGATCGCCCTTTCCCCGAAAGTACGAACCAATAGGTTCCTGCCGGCCAGCTGGCGGTTGTAATTTGCGTTTCTTTGGTGAGCGGCAGGTCGATCTCCCGGACCAGATCGCCCCGGGAATTGACAACCCGGATGCGTTCAAACGGATAATCGGCCCGGATCCGGATCCAGTCGGTGGCCGGATTTGGGGTGATCGCCGCAGTAATGGTGTTTGGCGTTTGTTCAAATGCCGGTGTCGTGCCTGCTCCCTTGGCAATGGCGTATTCGCCGGGCGGGGTTTGCAGCGTGCGAAGGATGCCGAAGCGATCCTGGGTGGAACCGACCGTGTTTTTGGTGTAATTCGGGTGCTCCAGCCAGGGTTGTCCCGGCCCCGAACGGTACAGGAGCACTATGCTGTCTTCCTTGGGACCGGTCTGGGAAAAAAGTTCGGCGTCGAGTTGATCCAGCTGACCTTTGCCATCATAGATCAGCGTGGCCTCGCCTTCAAAGTTCTGCAGGGCATCAATGCTCCAGTAGCGGTTACTCAGGCGGAAGCCTTGCGGGTTGGCGTTGCCGGCCGTGTCGGGCATGGCATAGTGGTGTTCCACCCGGATAAGGGCGGAGTCAGCGGGTAGTTTTGTGATCTTCAGGTTCAGTTTTGCCGGTGCAAAGTTGTACGTGCTCAAGGATGTAACCACGTGTTCCTTGTCGGCCCGGGCCAAGGTGATGTGTTGGCGGGTATTCACCCAAAGATGAGCCGGTATAAACCATGCCGGTAGCGTAAATTGAACTGTGCTGTTTTCCCCGGACACCATGGCACTCCGGTATTCCCGGTTGCCAAAGGGGTCCGTAATCGTAAATTCAAGCGGGACGTTTTGGTAAAAATGTGTGGCTCCGCGCAATTTTTGTTTAACAAAGGCATGTACTTCCGTAGGTGCATCGACCGGAGAAAAGAGCACCTGGAACGAATCCACGGAAAAGTGGGTGAATCCGGGTTGAAACACCCAGTCATCAAAGAAATCATTCAGGTCATATCCCGTGGCAGCGCTGAGTTTGTCCCGGAAGCCGTCGCTGCTCCAATCGGCGAACTGATTGTTTTCCAAGGCGATGCGCAAGCCGCTCCGGAACATGGAATCTCCCAGGTATCCGCGCAGGTTGTGCGCTACGACGGCGCCTTTGTGGTACACATGATCGCCGTAGGTTAAATCGTGAGGCAACCCGGACACGGCGCGGTATCCGCCTTCATTGACATGGGTATGTTCCAATACGTCCAGAAAATTGTCTTCCACCACTTCCCGGAAACGCTCAGGGCCATAGACCTGTTCGAGGAAGAGGTGTTCGGAATACACGGCCCAGCCTTCGTTCAGCCACATATCTTCCGCGCTCGAGCAGGTTGCCAGATCGCCCCACCAGTGGTGACTGAGTTCGTGCGCCATCAGTGTTTCGGAGGCTGTGGTGCCGTCCACGGCCGAGCGCATGTAGGCGATGTTGGTGGCATGTTCCATGGCGCCCTGGTTAAAGGGGACGATGGAATAGCCGACTTTGTTCCACCGGAAAGGCCCGTACCAGTATTGAAAAGCGGCAAGGGCATCAGGAAGGTGCTGAAAAGACGTTTTTAGTTTGTTGGAGTCGGCGACTGCAACGGCAATATCAACGGGAATGAGCCCGGCCTCTCCGGGGTATTCGCGCCG
>CAYVDV010000065.1:0-1692 GCA_964450465.1 uncultured Saprospiraceae bacterium | reverse complement strand
CGGAGGCCGAGTCCAACCAGCAGCAAGCCAAAGAAGAGCGCGTAAAAACCGACCCACCAGGCGATGGAAATGGCGCCTGCATTGGGTTGAACCAGCATGAGTACGCCCAGTGCAATGGAAATTACGCCTGCAAAGGCAAGTTGCCATTCATCTTTTATCTCTTTGCGGATGCGGAAGGCCAGGATGATCTCAAAAGCGCCGGTCAGCAAGCACCACATCGCTATGAACGTTACCAAAAGTGAAGCGCTGATCTCGGGATATGCCAGCGTACCGATGCCGAGGCCGACCCCGATCAGGCCTTCCAAAGCGGCAACCCACCAGTCGTTGTCCTCCCCGCGCAGCCGCCACCCGGAGTAGGTGGCCAGAATGCCATCTGCCAGCAGGTAAATGCCGATCATAGCGACGATAATTGCGAAGGTAATTTCAGGCATAAAAAATGCTGCGGCTGCGAAAGCCAGGGCTACCAGTCCGCGGACGACCAGTACCCACCAGTGTTTGGCTAGAATGTGAATCATGGTATTAGTGTTTTGGCATGATGAAGGCGGCAAAAAGTTTTTTTACCGTTCACAGCCCAATATCGGACATCGGATT
Source organism: uncultured Saprospiraceae bacterium (assembly GCA_964450465.1). Classification (GTDB taxonomy): domain Bacteria; phylum Bacteroidota; class Bacteroidia; order Chitinophagales; family Saprospiraceae; genus M3007. Next base: position 1,101 of record CAYVDV010000065.1, on the reverse strand, counting down.
GGAATGCACAAGCCTGCAGACCAAGAAGCGTTGCACTTTTCAACAAGAAGTGATTTGATAGGCCTTGCAACGCACTTTTTTTCCGCGTTCCGTCAGGGCAAAATCTTCCCAGACCAATCCGATGCCCGGCAGGCTTTCCAACTCCGGTCGCTTGTGTGGCGTGAGGACAACCAATAGCGGGGCTGCCTGAAGCAGATTCCAGCAGAGCGGAAATAATTGCTTCGCCGGACAGAGATGCAAGGCAAAGGAACAGATGACGACGGAATACGGGTCAGGCAATCCGTTGCGGATCACATCTTTAAATGAAAAAGGCAAACACGTTTGTCCGGTATTTTGCGCATACAGCGCCGCTGTGTAAGGGTCGCAGCCAAAAATGTCCTGCACGCCCAAATCCTGCAAAACCCGGGTGACTTCTCCGCCGCCGGCGGCAAAATCGAGTACCCGGTTGGTATCCATACGCGCCCGGTTTCGTTCGAGGAGGGTCCGGATTTCCGGCAAATGCGGATTTTCATACGCCATGGCGTGATCGCGGTAATATCCCTCGACCCCGTGTTCCTCATATAACGGGCGTATGGCAGGCATGTGTAAAAATCTACTGCCGGATCGTTTCCTGTTTCAGGCGCTGCCGGTAATCCCGTTCGAGGCTGTCGATCAGCATCTGATAGGCGGGATCCTCTGTCGGGACGTTGTAGTCCTTGGTTTTGTTTTTACCGAAAACCTTTACTTTGACCGTGTTGTAGCGTTTGGGGTTGAGCCGGAGATCCTGCAACAGCAACTGCAGGTGCCGGGTGGTGCGCACCATATTGTCGTAAAACTCCGGATCGTTCAGCAACATTCCAACCGATCCCTGCCCGTTGTTAAGCCCGCCTGCCAGCGTGTCGATTTTGGCAATGGCCGACTGGGTAGCGGAAAGCGTAGTGCGTAGTGCGCCGACCGCAAGGGTGAGCGAATCGATCAACACCGCCGTTTTTTGCCCGGTCTGATCGAGCCGGGCTTCCTTGAGTTGCTGGCTTACCGTTGACATGTTATCCAGCATGGCGGTGATGTTTTTGTTGCTGTCCCGGATGGCTCGGGTGATCTCGGCTGTATTGCTTGCCGTGG
>CAYVDV010000064.1:10870-16333 GCA_964450465.1 uncultured Saprospiraceae bacterium | reverse complement strand
AAAAGGAAGGCCGTTACCAACCAATGTTTGGAATATTTTCCAATTGTGCGAAGAGTTGCCTTCGGTCTAATTAATAGCCAAGTCATGTGACAAAATGAATTGCTAAAGTTCGATTTTTGTTAGCCAAAATCTCTGCCGGAAAAATGCAATTTTTTTTCAAGAAAACACCCCTGACCTTGTAACTATGTCAAATTTCCTTGTAACTATGTCGGTTTTGCCCATAACTGTGCAGATGTTTTTGCCTAACTACCATTAGATTAAATTTTCATTTTTTGTGCCGTAGTCAATTGGAAATATTTTTAAGTTTCAATGAATAAAGTTTATGCCTCATTTGCTACTTTTATGGTCTAAATATCTCATTTTAAAATCTTGCCTTGGAGAAGATTTAATTTGCAGATTAAACTTTTTGTGTCGCTTTAAAATTGCCTAATCAATGCTCAGCGTAGTAAAGAAATTTTTAATTAATGTTTTAGATTTTATAAGATATAAAAAATCATTTGCTCAAGACGGAGAAGATGTCGTATTACTATCATTCTACGAGGGCGTAAAAAAAACCAAAGGCTTTTACGTGGATGTTGGAGCGCATCACCCTGTTAGGTTTTCAAATACATGGTTATTATATATAAGAGGCTGGCGTGGAATTAATATAGATCCTACACCAGGTAGTATGCGGAGTTTTCGTATGCTTAGAAAGTATGATGTGAATCTTGAGATTGGAATCGGTCAGTATCCAGGGAATATGACTTTTTATTGCTTTAATGAACCTGCGTTAAATACTTTTGATCAAAAAGTAGCTCAAGAACGAAACACGGGCAACCCTTACAAAATTGTTAAAGAAATTATTGTTCCTATAGAAACATTGGGTGGTATTCTTGATCGGCATCTGCCTAAAAACCAGCAAATTGATGTACTTACCATAGATGTTGAAGGATTTGACTTGCAAGTTCTCATGTCAAATAATTGGGAAAAGTATACTCCTAAATATATACTAGTAGAAGATGTTTCATTTGATTTTAACTCTCCGAATAGTTCTGAAGTATATTCTTTTTTGTCAGAAAAGAAATATAAAATTGTTGCAATTTTAAAGCGAACTATATTCTATTCTAGAATAGAATAAATGTATTAACATTTTCAATAAAATTTATTCCTATGAAAAACCTTGTACTATTAGTTTTTGTGTGTGTTAACACTACTTCATGGGCTCAAAAGGATACTGAATTTTGGTTTGCTGCTCCCGAAACATCTCAGGGTTCATTGAACTATGATAGACCTGTTGCTTTTAGGTTTTCAACTTATGATTTCTCGGCTACTGTAACTGTATCGCAACCCGCAAACCCTGCATTTGCCCCACAAATCATTGCGATACCTCCAAATAGCGCAAGTCTACTTCAATTTCCACCTTATTTTGATTATGTTGAGAATACTCCACCCAATCAAGTTTTAAATAAAGGATTTCTAATCCAATCAACAAGTCCAATAACAGCTTACTATGAGATAATTGGTGTTCCACCGAACAACCCTGAAATATTTTCTCTAAAGGGTCGCAATGCCTTGGGATTAAATTTCTTCATTCCATTTCAAAATGTTGCAAATAATACTACTACTTTTTCACCCCAGCCTTATGCCGCATTTGACGTGGTTGCGACGGAGGATAATACATCCATAACCATTACTCCATCAATGCCAATCGTTGGAGGACTAGCTGGGATTCCAAAAACAATTGTTCTTAACCGAGGACAGACTTTCTCTGCACAAGCAATTGGTGTCTTAGCAGATCAGCATCCAAGTGGTTCTAATGTTATTGCTAGCAAACCGATTGCCGTTTCGATAAAAGATGACTTACTTGATGGAGGAGCTCTATTTGGTAATTTTTGTCGAGACTTAGTTGGAACCCAGATCGTTCCTGTAAATAAGATAGGCACTAAATATGTAGTTCAGAAAGGCTTATTGAATGGCGACGAGTTTGTATTTGTTTTGGCGACAGAACCTAATACATTGGTAAGCTTGGACGGAAACGTACAAGGTTTAGTGGATGAAGGTCAAACTTTGAATTTAACTATAACAAATGGTAGCCATTATATTGAAACCAGCGAACCTTCTTATATTTTACAAATAACTGGTATTGGTTGCGAATTAGCGGGAGAAATAATTCCTGCTTTAGATTGCTCAGGTTCAACTTCTGTTCGTTTTGTTCGCTCAACAAACGAGTCCTTTTACTTGTTTTTAGTGACAGAAAGTGGTAACGAGATAGGATTTTCTCTAAATGGTAACACAAGTTCAATTCCTTCAAGCAGTTTTAATGTAGTCCCAGGTTCAAATGGTAAATATGTCGCATCTATCCTTCCTATAACGCAATCACAGATTTCTGCAGGGCAATCTGCAGTTGTCGAAAATTCTTTAGGCGAATTTCAGATGGGGTTTTTAAATGGCGGTACGATAACGGGGTGCCGTTATGGCTATTTTTCCGATTTTGGTAATAACATCCCCCTCATCCACCCCCTCACGCTTTGCCCCAACACCCCTCTTACCCTTAACGGCGTGACCTATACCCAGCCTGCCGTGGTGCTGGACACCATACCGGGTGTGCAGGGTTGCGACACGGTTATTACGTATCTGTTGCAGCTGGCGCCGCTGGATCTGGTGTTTCAGTCCGGTGCAGTGGCCTGTGCCGGGGGGCATGTCAATCTGGACTATACCCTCTGCAACCTGGGCAGCGACCCGCTGCCGCCGCTGGTGCCGGTGGCGTTTTACGCGGGCGATCCCTTTGCCGGTCCGGCTACGTATCTGGGCAATCTGGTGGTGAACACCGCCGGCGCTGCCGACAGCTGTTTTTCGGGCGTCTTTACCGATGCCGGCGCCGCCCTGGGGCTGTACGACGGGATGTCGCTGTACGCCGTGGTCAATTTCGACGGTTCGCTGCCTACCCCGCTCGACCCGGGCATTTTTCCGGTCACCGGCATCGAAGAATGCAACTACGCCAACAACCTCGACAGCGCGCACGTGGTGCTGCCGGCTATTCCCATCCTCGACCTGGGGCCCGATGTCATTCTCTGCCACGACAGCACAGTGGTGTTCGACGCCGGGCCGGACTTTATTCAGTACCTCTGGAACGACGGCACCTCGGGGCCCAGCCTCGCCGCCTCCGCGCCCGGCCTGTACTGGGTGGAAGTGGAAGAGGCCTGCGGCTTTGTGCAACGCGATACCGTGCTGCTGACGCTGAGCCTGCTGGGAGATACCCAACTGCCCGATGTCGCCCTTTGTGCCGGCGACTCCCTTGTCGTGACACTCCCCGGCTTCGATACCTACCTGTGGGCGCCGGCCGCCGGACTGAGTTGCACGGATTGCGCTTCGGTGCTGATCGGGCCCGATACCACGACGGCGTACACGTTACTGGCCACCACCTCTGCAGGCTGTGTGCTCGCCGATACCTTTACGGTGGAGGTGTTGCCCTGGCCCACCCGCGCAGAGACCATCGAATTTTGCGCCGGCGACTCGGTGCTGCTCGGCGGCGCCTACTACAGCCAGCCGGGTACCGCAGTGGATACACTGCCGGGTACCATGGGCTGCGACACTGTGGTGACCTACACCCTGCAATACCCAAGCGCGCCCAACGCCCAGCTCAGCATCGACTGTCCCGACGATATTAATATTCCCACACTGCCCGGCACGGGTGCAATACCCGTGGATTACAACCTGCCTCAGGTAATTGGCGATTGCCCCTGCCCCGGCATTGCGCTGACGCTTACCGAGGGCCTGCCGCCGGGCAGCCTGTTCCCCATGGCTAAAACCAACGTGTGCTATACCGCCGAAGACAGTTGCGGCAATACCGCCGCCTGCTGTTTTGTGGTCAACGTCCGGGAGGCACTGCCCTGCGACGTGAAAGAGATCGGGTGTATGAAGTACGAACTGTTGCGCATCACGCAAAACAGTCAATTAGAGCGCAGCTACCGCATCCGGGTCACCAACAAGTGCCCCAATCCCATGACGTACACCGCCATCGAACTACCCGATGGCATCACGGCCGTGCGGCCGGCCGATAATACGGTGTACACGGCAATGCCAAGCCAGCGCCAATACGAGGTGCGCAACCCAAACTTCACCCCCTTCTATTCCATCCGGTTCAAGTCCATCGCCGACAGCCTCGCCAACGGGGCGTCGGATGTATTTGAATACACCTTGCCCCCGCAGTCGCAGCCGGTGTATATCCACGTGACTTCCCGGCTGGAGCCGCAGGTCTATTACGAAGCCTACCTGAACACCTTCAATTGTCCCGTGCTGCCCGAGCAGAAGCCGGCGGGTCCGGCCGGGGGCGGCTTCCGGGTATTTCCCAATCCGGTCACCGGGGTACTTTTTGCCGATTTTTCCCAATGGGAGGGCCAGCGTTTGCGCCTGCAGATCCGCAATGCCGCCGGCCAGCCGGTGCTGGCGCACCCGGTACAGGCTGAGGCAGGCGTGCAGGAGATCCGCTTGCCGCAGCATTTGCCGGACGGGTTGTATTTCCTGGAAATTCGGGCCGCGGACGGAACGGTTGCGGCGCTGCGTTTTGTGTTGCAGCGGTAAGCCGGGGTTACCGGAAATGTCCGTTGGACCCAAACGGATCCCCATCTAAAACCCGTCTGCACAATGAAGTTCCCAAAGATCCCCGGCTGCGCTTTCCCAGGCGGTCTTGCGGTCGCCGGATACGGTGGTGTAACCCAGGTGGGGAAACGTGTTGTTGCGTTCTTTTCCGAGGTTTTCGGGCCGGGTCCAGTGGGTCCAGTCCTCGCGGATGCGCTGGCTGACAAAAATATCGCTGCCGCCCAGGCCGGGGTATCCGGTGCTGGCATACCAGAGGGTGCGGCCATCGGGGCTGAGGTATGGGCTGGTTTCCTGGCCGTCGGTGTTGATGTTGGCGCCGAGGGCTGCGGGGCGGCTCCATTCGCCGGTGTCCGGGTCGCGCAGACTGACGAAGAGGTCGAGATCGGGCGATTGGGTTGGGCCCCCGGCCGAATAGGCGCCTTCGAGTACGAGGATATTGCCGTCGGCGCTGAGGCAGCCTTTGCCCAGGATGGCGATACCGCCCACAGGTAGCGGAGCGGGCGGACTCCAGGGAGCGCCGGGTTGGCTGCGCCGGCTGGTCTGCAGGCGCCCGTTGACGAGGAGTAGGATTTGCCGGCCGTCGGCACTGATGGAGAGCGGCGACTGATGCCCTGCTCCGGAGAGTTCGGGTACCAGGGTGGGGGAGGCCCAGTCGCTGCGCAGGGTATCCCATTGCGCGGTAAAGATATCGGCGCCGGCCAGGTTGCCCGGGCGGTTTTTGGCGGCGAAAAAGATCTCCCGGCCGTCGGCCCGCACTACGGGGCTGTATTCCTCGCCTTCCGGGGTGTTCAGGGTGGCCAGAGGCCGGCGGGTAACTTCTCTGGCCGGGCGCCGGAGGATGGGCAGTTTGCCGTCGATCCAGGGGCGCACCCGGCGCTGGTAATC
>CAYVDV010000064.1:0-10770 GCA_964450465.1 uncultured Saprospiraceae bacterium | reverse complement strand
CGGCTTTGCAAGTCGCGCAGGTGTTGTTGTTGTTCCGGAGAGCGCGCTGCGGCGGCACTGCTGTCGGCCCGGTCGGCGATGGCGTTCAGGAGCACGATCTCCAGGGCAGTCCAGCGGTTGGCGGCGTGGAAGTCGAGCAGATCGGCCAGACTGCCCGTGCACAGCAGCGCGCGTACGGTATCGCGCCAGCAGTCGCGGCCGGCAAAGCTCATGGGGTGGTCGCGCGCGAAACGGTCGATGTCGCAGGGCGAATATTTGGACAGGAAAGCCGTCCAGAGTTCGTCGCTCATCCGGCGGGTGTGTTCGTAGTTTTCCGGCAGCACGTAGTCGATGTGGCGGCGCAGGATAGCGGTCATCGTGTCGTAATCGGCCGTTTCCAGGCTGGTGTTGACGATATCGCGGTGTGCGGCGTCGATCTCGGGTTGCAGGACAGGAAGGGGTTGGGGCAGTCCGTCGAGCAGGGAGTCGAGCGCGGGCAGGGTGCCGCGGGTGCGGGTGTGGGCGATGGCCCAGCGCTGGGTTTGTTCCCGCAGGTCGCGCAGGGCGCTGCTGTCTGCACCGAATTTGCGCGACAGGCGCAGGGCTTTTTTTACCGGCAGCCGGCGAAGCAGGCTGTCGGTATCTGCGAGTGTGCTGTCGATGCGCAGCAGTCCGGGCAGGTCGCGGGTTCCGGCGAGGTCCATTTTAGCCAGAAAATAACGCGATGCCGAAGCATAGGTGGGGTGTTCGCGGTAGTATTCGAAGACAGATTTTGCAGCGGCGTAGTCTTGCCGGGCGTACGCTTTAAACCCCTTTTTGAAGGTGGGTGCGCAGGACAGGATCAGGCAACAGGCGAGCAGGCTCAGGGATAGTGTTGTTGTTTTCATAAAACAAATTTAACAAAATGCGGAACTTGCTGCCGTGAAAAAGATCGCTGCCATGGTTATCCTGCGCGCCGGGAGCGCGTATCTCCTGCTCCGGCGCGCCAAGTCGCCCAATGCCGGCAAATACGTGCCGGTGGGCGGCAAGCTCGAACCCGGCGAGCGCCCTGTGGATGCTGCAGTGCGCGAAACCCGGGAGGAAACCGGTCTGGTGATTGAAGCGCCGGTGTTTTGCGGGATCCTGAGCGAAAGTTCTCCGACGGATTACAACTGGTTGTGCTACATCTACCTTGCCGATATCCCCTGGCAGGAGCCGCCCCCCTGCGACGAAGGGCAGCTCGAATGGATCAGTGCCGGACGCCTCCGCGATATCCCCACGCCGCCGACCGATCTGGCGATCTACGATTACGTGGACCGGGGTGAAAAGTTTGTCATCGATGCCGTGTACGACGAAACCCTGCGGCTGCTTAGCCTGATCGACGAACTGTCGGGCCGGGATTTGCAGGGTTTTATTCCCTGAATTTCCCGGGGCAGGGCTGTCTCATACAGGACAATTTTTGGAAAAAACATCGCCCTTTTTTGCCGGCGCCAATTTTTTTCCTTCATTTGCAGACAAATTACTCTTAAACCTAGGATTACTACCCATGCGTGTTATTTCGAAAGCGGGCGAATATGGTCTGCGCGCCTTGTTGTATATGGTATCGCAGCAGGATACACAGGAGTTTATCAGTATTCGGGAAATGTCGGAGCAGTTGGATATCTCCTTTCATTTTTTGACCAAAATCCTGCAGAGCCTGACCCAAAAAGGCATTTTACGCTCTTACCGGGGCCCGAATGGCGGTGTGGCGTTTCAAATCCCCCCCGGAGAAATTTTTCTTGCCGATTTGCTGCGGGCGCTGGAAGGCAACGATTTTTTTACCAAATGCCTGCTTGGCTTGCCCGGGTGCGGGGATAAGAACCCCTGCCCGATGCATGATTTCTGGAAGGAAACCAAGGGAAGTTTACAAAAGGAACTCGAACAAACGACCCTTGCCGATTTGGGTGTGATGACCCGGGAAAAGCGTTTCCGGCTTATCCCGTAATTTTTAAATATTTATTTAAGATAAAATACTCTTTAATCCATAAATAAAGATAATTATACTTTAAAGCCTGCAGGCATCCGCAACAGTTGCCGGAAGAACCGGGGGCTCAAAAAGCGGCGATATCTTTTTTGCAAAATTGAGCGGGATCAGCTGTCGAGATGATGGAAATCACCGAATCGAACGTATTCCGGCCGTAGTTTTTTTAGCAAAATTGCAGCGTTTAGCGCCCGCGCTGAATACGTACGCTTTATTTTATTTTAGTATATGTAAAATGGTAAGATATAAACTTTAATCCGTATTCTTCTTTACCTGTCTCCCTCCACAAATCTTCCCGTCTTATGAAATATTTTTACCAATTTTTCTTATCCGCGAGCATTATGCTCTTTGCCCTGTCCACCAGCTATGCGCAGGAATACCGGACCATCGATGGCAGCAATAACAACCTCACCCACTCAGATTGGGGCGCCGTGAATGCCTGGCAGCGCACTGTGGGTACGATCGGTTATGCCGACGGTTTCGCAGCTCCCTCAGGCGCCGACCGGCCTAACCCGCGGCACATCAGCAATATGATCTTTAGTCAAAGCTCTTTGGGCAATGATCCCCGCGGGCTTAGTTCCTATGCCTGGGCATGGGGTCAGTTTATTGACCACGATGTAACGCTGGTACCGGACCATCCGACGGAGAGCATGCCTATTTCCGTGCCGCCGTACGATTTTTTCTTCGACCCCAACGGAACGGGAACCGTAAAAATACCGATGTTCCGCTCCCAGTATGATCCCACCACCGGCACGGATCCGGGTAACCCACGCATGCACCCCAATAAAATTTCCGCCTTTGTCGACGCGTCCAGCGTGTATGGTTCCGATAATAACCGCGCCACCTGGCTGCGCATGTACAGCAAGGGCAAACTGAAACTCTCCGACGACAGGCTGCTGCCGTTTAATACCACTACAGGCGAGTACAACGCTCCGCTTGATCAAAATGCGCCATCCATGGCAATGCCGCTGCCGTTCGTGCAAAAGTGGTTTGTTGCCGGCGACGTGCGGGCCAATGAGAACCCTTTCCTGCTGGCTATGCACACCCTGTTCGCCCGCGAACACAACCGGGTTTGCCTGGAACTCTTTGCCGAACACCCGACCTGGTCGGATGAGAAACTCTACCAGGAAGCCCGCCGGCGCGTTGGCGCCCTGGTCCAGGCGGTTACCTTTGAAGAGTGGCTGCCCACGCTGGGCGTGCACCTGCCTGCGTATTCCGGCTACAAGGATCAGGTCGATCCCGGCATCATGAATGTATTCTCGGCAGCCGCATACCGCTATGGCCACTCGACGATCAACAGCGTGCTCTTCCGCATGGACAATGACGGCAACCACATGCCCCAGGGCGACATCCTGCTTCGCGACGCCTATTTTAATCCTTCGGCAACTACCGAGGTCGGCGGGATCGAGCCATATTTCATCGGCATGTCCACCATTGTAGAGCAAAACTTCGATTGCAAGGTGATCGACGACCTGCGCAATTTCCTCTTTGGCCCTCCCGGCGCAGGCGGCCTCGACCTCGTGGCCTTGAATATTCAGCGCGGACGCGACCGCGGTTTGCCCGATTATAACACCGTGCGCACCGACTTCGGGTTGCCGGCCTTTAATTCCTTCTCGGAAATAACCGCCGACCCGCTGATGAATATGACGCTCCAGATGGTTTATCAGGACGTCAATGCCATTGATCCCTGGGTGGGTATGCTGTCGGAAGATCACATGCCGGATGCCCTTTTTGGCCCCACGGCAATGACCATTATTTCCAGGCAGTTTGCGGCTCTGCGCGATGGCGACCGTTTCTACTATGAGAATGACCCGGCCTTCACCCCGGAAGAAATTGCCGAGATCAAAAACACCCGGCTGGCTGACATCATCCGCCGGAATACCCCCATCACCTGCCTGCGCGACAATGTGTTTATGGCGCAGACGCTGGTGACCCCGGCGCACGAAATCGCTTCCACCACAGCCAACGTGCGCCTGTATCCCAATCCGGTGACCGATTATCTGATCCTGGATATGGACGCCGTAAACGAGCAGGATGCCCAGGTTAAGATCCTGGATCCGCTCGGACGCGTACAAACGGATACGAAGATCCGCCTGAACTTCGGCGCTAACCAAATTCGCATGGAAGTACCTGTTAACCTGCCCTCCGGTCTGTACCGGGTTCTCGTTTCGGCAGAAGGCATTGTCTATCAGGCCTCGTTTATTAAAGCCTGAAGGTGAAAATTTAATCAAATGTGCTCCACGGGAGTCATTCCGGTGTTCGGGATGGCTCCTGTTTTTTGATGGTATAATACACCAGGACACCGAGCAGCAACAATCCCAGCCCCGGCAGTGCCTGATCGGGGCGCTCCAGAAGGGTGTTTACGGCAAAGGCGGCCGAAATCAGGATGAAAACAGCCGGAATAAGCGGATAGCCCCAGACCCGGACAGGGCGTTCGGCATCCTTTCGCTTTTGCCGGAATACAAAAACAGCCGCCCCGGCCAGGCCCATGAAGGCAATATCCATAAAAGTGACAAAGGTGATGATCTGGTCAAAAAGCCCCCGGAAAAACAACAGTACCGCGATGGCCCATACCACCTGTACCAGCATGGCCACTACCGGTGTGCGCCAGCGGGGATGCACAAAGGCCAGTTGTTTGAAAAAAATACCGTCCGCAGCCATGGCAAAATAGATCCTTGGCGCCGACATGGTGTAGATGCTGATGGTGCCGAAGATCGACAGGGCGATCCCAACAGCCACGGCTTTGCCGCCCCAGGGGGCCAGGGTGGCCATCGCATCGCCGGCGACCCGCGGTGTGTGGGCGATCACATCGAGCGGCAACAGGAACATATAAGCCAGGTTGACCAGCAGATAGGTTGCCATCACCAGCAGTACGCCCAGGAACATGGCGCGCGGCACCGTCCGGGAGGCATCCATTGCCTCGCCGGCCACGTAAGAGGCATGGTGCCAGCCCCCCACCGAAAACAACACGCCGATGAGGCCGGTCAGCATGGCCGTCGTCAGGTTGACGGGGACGGATTTGCCCAGGGAAAAGTCCAGCTGCACTGCCGCCGGATCAAAAAAAATAAATCCGGCCACAATGATCCCGCCAATAGCGAGGAGTTTCAATCCTGTGAACACATTGGCCAGTCCCTGACTCACGCTGACCCCCAGGATGTTGATACCGGTCAGTGCCAGCATGGTCACGGCTGCAATGGCTGTTTTGGCGCCATCGCTCATACCGGGAACAAAAATTTTCATGTATTCCGCAAATGCTACACACAGTCCTGCCAGCGCTCCCGTATTGATCACCAGCAGGATCACCCAGCCGTACAGGAAGCCAACCAGATCGCCATAGGCTTCCCGCAGGTAAACATACACTCCGCCGGATCGGGGAAACAGCCCACCCAACTCGCTGAAGGTCAACGCTCCGGTGAGTGCGATCACGCCGCCCAGCGTCCAGACCAGCAATACCAGTGTGGCGTTGGGCACTGCGCTGACAATTTGAGCCGGGGTAACAAAAATACCGGAACCGATACAGGAGCCCACGGCGATCATGGTCAGGCCGTAAAGGGTGAGTTTCTTTTGCAGCTGGGACATGCGTTTTGTTTTTGGGTGCAATATAAAGCCCGGGTCTTGTTGAGGCCGACATATTTTTTCTGCAATTCTTCTTTCCCGATGCCCCGCTTTCCGGTTGAAACCTGTATGTTTGCTCAACCCCCATCCCATCCCTGCCCGCCGAAGTTTCTTTGGAAAAACAAGATTACAAAGCCAATAAAATTTTCATGAAATCAATAGAATCCCCCGCGCTTGACTACAACGCGACGGAAGTGGCCGAGCGGCCCACTTACACCCACGAAGAAGCCCTGGCGGCAGCCACTGAATACTTTGAAGGCGACACCCTGGCGGCCGGTGTCTGGGTAAATAAATACGCCCTGAAAGATTCCTTCGGTCGAATTTATGAGCGCTCGCCGGACGAGATGCACCGCCGCATCGCCGCGGAAATTGCCCGCATCGAGCTCAACTATCCCAACCCCGTTTCGGAAGAAGATATTTATCAGCTGCTGCGCCGCTTCCGCTTTCTGGTACCGCAGGGCAGCCCTATGGCCGGTATCGGTAATCCATTCCAGGTTGTTTCCCTGTCCAACTGCTTTGTGATCGGTGTGGAAGGCAGCGCCGACTCCTATGGCGCCATCCTCAAAATGGATGAAGAACAGGTGCAACTGATGAAGCGCCGGGGCGGGGTCGGGCACGACCTCTCCCACCTGCGCCCCACCGGCACGCCGGTAATGAACAGTGCCCTCACCAGCACCGGCATTCTGCCGTTCATGGAACGCTATTCCAACTCCACCCGCGAGGTGGCGCAAGACGGCCGCCGCGGCGCCCTCATGCTCACCCTTGCCGTGCAGCACCCCGATTCGCCCTATTTTGTGGATGCCAAAATGGACAACACCAAAGTGACGGGCGCCAATATTTCCCTCCGTCTCGACGATGAATTCATGAAAGCCGCCAGCGCCGGCAAGCCCTACACCCTGCGCTTTCCGGTAGGGGCCAAAAAGCCGACGCTCACCCGGGAGATCGATGCCGCTGACCTGTGGAAAAAGATCGTGCACAATGCCTGGAAAAGCGCCGAGCCGGGCCTGTTGTTCTGGGATACCGTGCTGCGTGAATCCGTTCCGGATTCGTACGCCGACCTTGGCTTTCAGACGGTTTCGACAAATCCGTGTCTGACAGGGGACACCCTTGTTGCCGTAGCAGACGGACGGGGGCATCTGCCAATCGGACAACTGGCGGCGGAGGGCAGGGATGTTCCGGTGTATTGCCTGAATGCACAGGGGCGACTGGAGATACGGTTGATGCGCAACCCGCGTCTGACCGGAACCAGGCAAAAGGTGTACAAACTAACCCTGGACGACGGCTCGACGATTCGCGCCACAGCAAACCATAAGTTTAGACTAAAAAACGGGGAATACCGGGAGTTGAAAGACCTGAACCCCGGGGATAGCCTGATGATAATGACCAGATTTCAGGCGCCTGTAGTGAACGAAGAAGGGAAAAAACAAACGGACTACTGGTGGCTTAATGAAGGTGCTGTTCGGGCAAATAAGGCGGAACATCGCCTTATTGCCGCGTATGATCAAAAGCGACAGGTAATGCAGGGAGAAGTCGTTCATCATATCGACTATAATGGCCTGAACAACCATCCTTCCAATCTTGAGATCATGTCCGTTGAGGCACATAATGCGCTGCACCAGGCAGATAAGATGGGTCTCCAAAATCCAATTTTTAAGATCAAATCGGATCCTGAGCGATTTCGGCAATATAGTTTACGCATGTCGGCGGCTACCTCCGGATTGAAAAATGGAAGGGCCTACCCATTGTCGAATGAAGTGATTCTTGAAAAAGCGCTTGCGTTGTCGGTAAAACTTGGCCGGCGGTTTTCTAAAAAGGAATGGCAGGCTTTTGCCCGGGAAAATGGTCTTCCGATGACCTTTTCCAAATTCAGGAAAGCATCGTTTGGTTCGGTCCGGGAACTATCTCTGTTGGCAGCGGGACAACTGGGCTTTATCCATCTAAACGAAGATCCACGACTTGTTCGCACCCTGGCGCAAGCGCAGGCACAGGGTTATGAGGCCGCTATACATGGCAATACGGTGAATGTAAAAAAGGCCTGTACGCATTGCGGTAATCCGTTTTGGACAGATTTCCATCGCCGCGAAATTTCTTTTTGTTCTTTCTCCTGTTTCAATGCGCACCTTAATTCCGACCAGACCATTAAAGAAAAGCGGAATGCGACGGTGAACCAGACTTATCAGCAAAAAGCGGAAGTCACTAAAAGGCGCCAGCTGGAACAGTTTACCCGATTGAAATTTGAGATGAAGCGGATCCCAAAAATGAAGGAATGGGAATCGCGCTGTAAAAATGAACATGTGCCGTTCCGCATCGGAACAAAATACGGCTTTGAATCTTTTGAGGCCCTGAAGCAAGAATCCGAGTTTTTTAATCATCGCGTGCAATCCGTCGAGTTTGACGGCTATGCCGATGTTTACAATGGAACCGTTGACCAACACCACAATTTTTTTGCCGGAGGATGGCAGTCGCAAACCAGGGACGGGAAAGAAAAGTTCATTTATCTAAATCAGCTCAACTGCGGGGAGATACCGCTCTGCCCGTACGATTCGTGCCGCTTGCTCGCCATCAATCTCCTCAGCTACGTCGAACACCCCTACACGCCGCAGGCTGCGTTCAATTTCGACCTGTTCAGGCAACACGGTCAACTGGCCCAGCGGGTCATGGATAATATCATCGACCTGGAACTCGAAAAGATCGAGCATATCCTGGCCAAGATCGATAACGACCCGGAACCGGAAGCTGTGAAGGCCACGGAACGCGATCTCTGGCACAAGATCCGCGAGAAGTGCCGGAAAGGCCGCCGTACCGGTATCGGCATCACCGCCGAAGGCGATATGCTGGCTGCCCTGGGCATCCGCTACGGCTCGGACGAATCGCTGGATTTCTGCGAAAACCTGCACCGTACCCTCGCATTGTCGGTGTACCGCGGCTCTGTAAACCTCGCCCGCGAACGCGGCGCATTCCCCATTTACGATGCCAAACGCGAAGCAGACAACCCATTTATCCGGCGCCTGCGCGAAGCCGACCCCAACCTGTATGCCGACATGGAGCAATACGGCAGGCGCAACATCGCCCTGCTCACGATTGCCCCCACCGGCACCACCAGCCTCATGACCCAGACCAGCTCGGGTCTGGAGCCGGTGTTCCGTATTTCCTACAAGCGACGCCGTAAGGTGAACCCGAACGACAAGAATGTCCGCGTGACCTTTACTGACGAGGTGGGCGACAGCTGGGAGGATTACCACGTGTTCCATATTCCCTTCAAACACTGGCTGCAGGCCAACGGCTATGACCCCGCCGAGGTGGATAAAATGCCGGAAGCCGAACTGAACGCGATTATTGAAAAGTCGCCCTGGTATCGCGCTACCGCCGAAGATGTGGACTGGTTGAACAAGGTGCGCCTGCAGGGCCGCGTACAGAAATGGGTGGACCACTCGATCAGCGTGACCGTGAACGTGCCGGAAGACGCCACCGAGGAACTGATCGAAAAGATCTACTTCACCGGCTGGGAAGCGGGCTGCAAAGGCATGACCGTGTACCGCGAAGGCTCGCGCAGCGGCGTGCTGGTGAGCGACAAGAAGAAGGACGACAAAAAGGAAACCTTTACGGAGACGGTCGCGCCCAAACGCCCCAAAGTGCTGGATGCTGTGGTGTACAACTTTATGAACAACGACGAGCGCTGGGTAGCCGTAGTCGGCCTCTACCAGGGTCGCCCCTACGAGATCTTTACCGGCCGGGCGGTCGATTCATTTTCCATCCTTACGCAGGTGTCGGAGGGCAAAGTGCTCAAAGTCAAGGAAAATGGCAAGAATCGCTACGACTTCCAATATCAGGATAAGGGCGGTTACAAAGTGACCATCGAGGGGCTGTCGCGTACTTTTAACAAGGAATACTGGAACTACGCGCGCCTGATCTCCGGCATTTTGCGCCACGGCATGCCGCTGCCCTATGTAGTGGAAGTGGTGGACAACCTGCACCTGGAAACGGCTTCGCTCAACAACTGGAAAAACGGCGTGGTGCGCGCACTGCGCAAGTTCATTCCAGATGGCACCGAACCTTCACACAATACCTGCCCATCCTGTAAAATGGATACACTGGTGTATCAGGAAGGCTGTCTGCATTGCAAGAACTGCGGGCATTCGGAGTGTAATTAAACAGCGTAAAGCGTATCCTGCTTGAAATTAGATACCTTTGCAACCCGAAACGCACCCTGGTGCAAACTCAAAACTCAAAACTCAAAACTCAAGACTTTCCCATGAGTGCAATACGCGATGTAATCGCCCGCGAAATCATCGACTCGCGCGGCAACCCAACCATAGAAGTGGAGATCTGGACGGAAACGGGCTTTATGGGCCGTGCTGCGGTGCCTTCGGGCGCCAGCACAGGCGTACACGAAGCCGTAGAACTCCGCGACAACGAAGAGGGCCGCTACCTCGGCAAAGGGGTGCGCCAGGCCATTAAAAATGTAGATACCGTACTCCGCAAGGAGTTGATGGGCTGCGAGGTCACCGATCAGATCAAGATCGACCGGATGATGATCGAACTCGACGGTACCCGCAACAAGAATAAACTCGGCGCCAATGCCATTCTGGCCGTATCACTGGCTGTGGCCAAGGCTGCCGCCGAAGAGTTCGGACAGCCCCTGTATCGCTACCTGGGCGGCGTCAACGCCCACGTACTGCCCGTACCCATGATGAACATCCTCAACGGCGGGGCCCATGCCGACAACGGGATCGATTTTCAGGAGTTCATGGTCATGCCCGTCGGCGCGGAAACGTTCAGCGAGGGCTTGCGCATGGGTGTGGAAATTTTCCATCACCTGAAAAAAGTGCTCAAAAGCAAGGGCTACGCCACCAACGTTGGCGACGAAGGCGGCTTTGCTCCGGGTATCAAGAATAACGAAGAAGCCATCCAGATGGTCATGACCGCCATTCAGGCTGCCGGCTACCGCCCGCTCGAAGATGTGGTTATTGCGCTCGATGCGGCCTCCTCGGAGTTTTTTGACGCGAAAACCGGCGAATATGTCTTTAAGAAATCGACAGGCGACCGCCTCAGCCGCAACGATATGGTTGCCTTCTGGAAAGACTGGTGCAACCGCTATCCCATCCATTCCATCGAAGACGGTTGCGCCGAAGACGATTGGGACGGCTGGAAAACCATGACCGAAACCCTCGGCCACC
>CAYVDV010000063.1:0-16384 GCA_964450465.1 uncultured Saprospiraceae bacterium | reverse complement strand
ATTCCTGCGACGTTTTTATCGGCTACGGTCCGGCCAAACGGGCGATCCCGAAACTGGTGCACGACCGCGGAGTAGGCCTGCTGGTCATGGGCGCCCACGGACACCGGACGTTCAAAGACCTGATCTTCGGCGCCACCATCGACGCCGTGCGGCATGCGGTGGATATTCCGGTGTTGATTGTGCGGTAAATCTGGTTCAGGTACTTAAACAAAAGCCAGCGTATCGAACCGCTGCCCCAGCACCTGCTCCGCATCTGCCCCCAGCCAGCGCTCCAGCAGGGTGGCGTACGCCTGACGGAAATCTACGGAAAACCGGAGGTCGCCTTCATCCAGGTCGCTCAGGTCAGGCAGCGGGTTGAGCAGGCCTTTTTGCCGCAGCGCTCCGCCCAGAAAGAACATCTGGTTGGCGGTGCCGTGATCGGTGCCGCCGCTGGCGTTTTGCGCCACGCGCCGGCCAAACTCAGAAAAGGTGGTCACCAGTACATCGTTCCAGCGCCCCTGCGCTTTGAGTTCGGCCGAAAAAGCGGCCAGCGCATCGTTGAGTTCGGTGAAAAGGCGCTTTTGCTGGTTCTGCTGGTTGATGTGCGTGTCGAAACTGCCCAGGGAAAGGTAATAGACCGAGGTCTCCGAATCGCCCAGGATCAGGGAGGCCACGGTTTTCAGGTGTTTGCCCAGGCCGGTATTGGGATAGGTTCCGGCAGAGGGCTTTACCCGGCTTTTTTCAAATAAATAATCCGCCGTCGAAAGCGTTTCGGCCATCGTCTTGTATAAATAACCCACGGGCGAATCATCGTGGGCATGATCGCCCTGCGCAGCGATGTAATCGATGAAATAGGGACTGCGGGCCGTTTGATGCAGTTGTTTGGGCTCCTGCAGCGCAAGGCCCTTGTGTTGCACCCCTTTCAGGGCCAGGCTGAGTGTGTCGTCAATTTCCAACACCGGCGCTTTGCAGGATGCCGGCGCACCGCTGCACTGCGCATCGAGGTAGCGCCCCAGCCAGCCGGTCGACCAGTATTCCGAGGCCGGGCTGGCGCTGTGCCAGATGTCCATGCTGCGGAAGTGGGAGCGGTCGGGATTAGGGTAACCCACGTTATGCAACACAGCCATATCGCCGGCGTCGTACAGGCTTTTGAACACTGGAAGGGCAGGATTCAGGCCCGCTTCATCGGTCAGGCGCAGGGCTTCCTTTTGCGGAATGCCCAGGCGCGGCCGTTCGCGGTAATAAATATCGTTTCGCGTGGGAATTACGGTATTGAGCCCGTCGTTGCCGCCGCTGAGCTGGATGATCACCAGGATTTTGCCGTTTGGCGCCAGAGCGCCCGGGCGGGTATGCGCTTGCAGAAAACGGGGCAACCACAGGGATGCCGTGGCCAGCGAGGCGGTTTTGAGAAATTCGCGGCGTTTGATCAGCATGGCGTCAGATTAACAAAGTTGATATTCAGGCGTGGCCATCAATTGCAGCGTAGCCGATTGAATGCGTTGTTCTTTGGTCGCGCCGTAGGTGTGCGCCTGTAATACGGCCATCGGCGGATTGGCAAACGGGGTTTGCCACAGATATCGGGCAATCCGGGGGATCAGCTCGCTTTCGGGTTGCAGGGAAAAAATATCCAGCAGGGGTTGCCAGTCGGTTTCCAGGGCCAGGCGTTTTTGCAGGCGCCCTTGTGCACGCTGGCCCATCATCTGATCGTCGTCGTCTTTGGGGCTGATATCCAGGTCGCTTTGGGCGGCGATGATATGCGGAAGGCGCAGGCGCAACATAAGCGAGGTACTGTCGATCCAGCTGCGGCCGCCGGGCCAGCCGGCTACATTGGGCGGATACAGCAGTACTTGTCCGAGGGATTTTTGCAAGACCAGCTGACCTTCCGGATCTTCAAGGGTCAACGGCAGCGTACGACGCAGACCTACCCAGAGTTCTACGGGCGACTTGATCTTGCAGCCGGTATTTTCGTCGTCGTAAAACCATTTGCTGGTAAAAATCGCTTCGAGCAGGGCCAAAATGTCGTACCCGCTGTCGTAAAACCGGTCGCCGAGCTGTTGAACGCGCTCCTCCGGGATGTTTTCTTCTTTTACCAAAAAGCGGTACAGTTTCCGGGCGATGAAGCGGGCGGTCTGCCGCTGCTCCAGCAGAATATTCAGGACGTCCTCGCCATCAAAGCGGCCCTTTTTGCCCAGCACGGATTTGTCCCCGGTGTCGTGAAATACGCGGCGAAAGACGAAACTGCCGTCCAGTTTGAACCCCCACCCCGTAAATGCGCGGGCGGCCTCCCTGATATCGGTCTCGGTATAATTGCCCCGCCCCAGGGTAAAGAGTTCCATTACTTCGCGGGCAAAGTTTTCGTTCGGATGTTCTTTTTTGTTTTGCTGGTTGTTGAGAAAGGCCAGCATGGCTGCGCTTTTGGAAACAGCCCGCAGAAGTTCAGCGAAGTTGCCCAGCGCATGCGTCCGGAAAATATGCAGCAGTTGCTGCTGGTAAAGGATATTGATATTGCGCGTAGCGAAATGCCCATGCCAGAACAGCGCCATTTTTTCGCGCAATTGCGCCTTGCTTTGCACCATTTCCTCCAGCCAAAGCAAATTCAGGCTTTGCAGATCCTCGCGGCTTTGCTGGCGGACCGCCTTTTTCTGATCCTTGCTCAGTTCCTTTCGCTCCATTTTGCCCAGTTCGCCAAAGCCCATGAGCAGGCCGCGGACCGCGCCGTCGGCTACGTCAAAGAATTTGGGCGCAGCCGCCGAATCGTCGCGCAGGCGGGGCCACCAGGCGTACTCGTCGAGTTTGTCCCACTCCTGCCAGCTGCGGCTGTCGGGACCGAAACCTGCGCGCCAGAGCAGGTGCTGTAGTTTGAGCTGTCTGGACAAGGTTAAAAGTTTTGAGTTTTGAGTTTTGAGTTTTGAGTTTTGCGTTGAGGGCTCGGAAAAATTTCAGGTTTGTCTTTTCAAATTTACATTTTGACTTAAAAAAGGACATTTTACTGAACGTGAAGATCCCTTAAAGTCAAAATATCAGTTGGAAATTTGAAAAGTGCCCGGCTGATGGCAATACCCCCTCCCGGCCGCTTGGATAACACCGGTAAGACGGAATACGGGATACATCGTTTAACCTTTAACAGAAATTTATCGCCACCCAATCACCCAATCACTCAATCACCCAATCACTCAATCACTCAATCACTCAATCACTCAATTCATATTGTAATTCACCCCAAAGCGCAGCATACGGCCGGGCTGGGGGTTGTAGAGCAGATCATCGGCCGTACCGGTGGCGTCGATGCCGGCATAGTGGCGGTTGAAGAGGTTGCGGACATGTGCGTAGATGAGGAAATTCTGGCTCAGGTAAATACGGAGCATGGTATCCCAGGTTCGGTAAGCGGGATAGTGCAGTTGGATGAATTGGCGCTGGTAAAAATCCCGGTACACGGCAGCACTGCTCAAAATAGCGTTTTGCCGGTTGGTATTGACCATGAATTCCCATTTTTCCGCCCGAAGCGAAAAACGGAACTGCGTCATCCAGCGCGGGAAATTGCGCACATCGCGGGTTGCCGGCAAGCCGTAGCCAAACCACTCCCGGCCGCGTGCATACTGAAAATAGAATTCGGCATGGCCGGTTACGCTCCCTTTCTCCGGCGTATGCTTGCTCACGTCGAAGTTCATAATATCGTCGCCCAGGGTCCCCTGGATTCCCCAAATCGACATGGCCAGCCCGGGAGCATTCTGGAAGCCGCTGGTCCAGTACGGCGTATCCTCCAGCAGGTAACCGTTGCGCACGAGGCGGTGGGCCTCCTGATAAAAAAACAGGAGATCCGTCGTGAACTGGCCGTTGTATTTCCGCAGGCCGAACTCCGCAGCGCGCACCCGTTCGGTTTGGTTCAACGGATGTTCGGAGGGTTGTACGGACAAGGTGTCCTGCGCATCGATCCGGTAACTGTGAACTCTGGCATAAACCGAGGGCCGGCGGAAACCCTCGGAATACGAGCTGCGCAGCACCCAGATGCTGTCGAGGCGGTACTGAAGGGCCATGCGGGGTGCAAAGGCGACCGGATGATCGAGCGGCACGTTAAGCGCAGCGCCGCCGATGACCGTCATGCGCTTGCTGCGCCACTGGAGTTGTGCAAATGTGTTGAGATCGAGATCGCCGTCGCTGCTGATGGCAATTGGTTCGGGATCGGCAGGAACACTTTCCCCAAATATCTTTGCTTCCACAGGTGCGCGAAAATAACCCATGGCAGGCACGCCGCCGCCCAGATTGGCCTGTATGCCGGCATTCAGGTACAAATTGGGACGCAACGCCGCGCTGATGAGCGATTCAAAACGGGCATCGATGCCGTTGGCTGTAAAATAGCGTTCATTGGAGGCATACCGCGCATAGATATTGTCCAGCACCATTTGCCGTTCGGCATCCGACTGGATTTGCGGCGCTTTGGCATAATACAATGCTGTACTGAGCTGGTCGAATACGGGGGTGAAGGAAGAATTGTCGCGCACCCGGTACCGGATTACGGAGAGCGTATTGGTCGCCGTGCGTTTGGCGCGTTGCCGTTTGAAACTAAAGGCGAAGGTTTCAATCTGTTCGGCAATGCGGTTGGAGGGGTTGGCATAGGAATTGGCCAGCGGGCTAAGGCCGAGGCTGCTGTGATCGAAACGGGTAAGCCGGTTGTAGTTGAAGTGAATGCCGCGCCAGGTCAGGTCGATACCCAGGAGCCGGCTTTCGTGGGGTATGGGCGCCGAACGCGCCACACTGTCGCCTGTATCCTGTGGCCGGTAGTTCAGCCGGCCGGCATACAGGGTGGAATCCAGGCCGAAAGGGAGGTAAGTTTTAGGGGTAAACAGTTTGTCGTCGTAAAAGTAGTCCAGGCTTTCGCGCACGGTGCTGCTGCCGTACAGGCTGAACCGAAATATGTTTTTGTCCTGAAAAAGTTTTCCGCCCAACATCAGGTCAAGGCTGTTGTACCCGAAATTGCCAAATGCCAGGTCGGCTTGCGTGAAAATGGGGCGTTCGGTTTCTTTCAGGACGATATTGACCACACCTGCACAGGCGCCGTCGCCATAAATCGCCGCTGCAGGACCGTACAACACTTCGATGCGCTCGGCCTGCCGCACAGGGATCTGTGCGCCGATGGGCATGCCGGGCGCGGCTGCGGGTTTCACCGGTACATCGTTGATCAATACTTTTACATATTGGTTGCCAGACAAGCCCCGCATCATAAACGTTTCACCTTCCAGGGCATTCCCGGGTTGTGATACCCGTACGCCCGGCGCGGCACGCAACACGTCGCCCAGCGTCACAAAACCATTGCGCAGAATATCCTCGGCGGTCACCACCCAAACGGTGAACGGCAGCTGGTCCACTTCTTCCAGGCTCCGGGTAGCCGAAATCGCCTTTCGCTTGGGCGTGCCCTGGTTGCGAAGTTCGATATTGCGCTCGTCCAGCCGCTCGGGTTTTAACAAAAGCGAGGTGGTATCGGGCTGGGCAAATAACACGATCGTGTAAAAACAAAGGAAAAGAGACAGCCTAACGCGCATATTGAAGTGTTTTTGGATTTTTTTTGTCAAAAGAACGAAAAGATTTCTCCTGTGTCGGAAATTAGGCCTTTTGATTTTCAAAAGATGCCAACTATACTCTTCCAGGATTCTATCCTGATCGCCGTAAACAAACCGGGCGGAATGCCCGCCCAGGCCGACAAAACCGGCGACGTTTCCCTGCTGCAATGGGCCGAGGCCGAGTTCAAGCAATCCCTCCATCCTGTACATCGCCTGGACCGCCCGGCCAGCGGCGTACTGCTGCTGGCCCGCACGCAGGCCGCCATGACGCAGATGCAGCAGCAGTTCCAGCAACATACCGTTGAAAAGGAATACCTCGCCGTGGTGGCGGACGCACCGTCCGAACCGGAAGGTGTATTGGTGCATTACCTGCAAAAAAATGCTGCGCAAAATCGCGCGTACGCCAACCTGGAAGAGCGCGCCGGCGCCGAGCGCGCCGAGCTGCACTACCGCCTGCTGGGCAGCAGCCAGCGCTACCATTTGCTGCATATCCGCCTCATCACCGGCCGGCATCACCAGATCAGGGCCCAACTGGCCGCAATCGGCTGCCCCATCAAGGGCGATGTGAAGTACGGCTCCCGGCGTGGCAACCGCGACCGCTCCATCCACCTCCATGCCTGGCGGCTCGCCTTCGAGCACCCGGGCAGCGGCGCCTGGATGGAAGTGGAAGCTCCGCTCCCGGAAGGCGATGCCGTGTGGGATGCTTTTCGGGAATTAATCCAAAAATAATACGCTGAAGCAAGCTTGCCCCCCAACATACCCCAATTTTGAGCCAAGCTAAATCGTACATCCTATGCGCCACCTTCTCCTGTTTTCGCTAGCCGTTATTGCCCTGTTTTCCTGTAAAACAACCGTAAAACAAACGGCAACGGCCCCCACCCCGGTCCTGCTTCCCAACGGCTGGTCGCTCACCCCGGCCGGCCGCACCCTGCCGCTCGGCGATTTGCCGCTCAATATGGCGCTCTCGCCCAATGGCCGCTATCTGGCCGTGACCAATAACGGTGTGGGCCGGCAATTTATCCAGCTGATCGATACCCGGAAAGAAAAAGTCCTGGCCGAACAGAATATCGACAAAGCCTGGTATGGCCTCGCGTTCAGCGCCGACAACCGGTACCTGTACGCTTCCGGCGGCAACGACAATGTCGTGGTGCGGTATGCCGTGGAAAACAACAGTCTGCGCCGCGATACCGCGATTCGCCTGGGCGAACCCAAACCCCGCCTGTGGGTGGGCGGTCTGGCGACCGACGAGACGCAGAACCGGCTCTGGGCCGCCACCCGGGAAGACACCGCTCTGTATGTCTGCAACCTGAAGACGCTGTCCGTTGAACGCCGCATCGGACTGGAAACGCCCGCCTATGCCTGCCTGTACGCCCCCGCTTCGGCTGAACTATACGTCTCCCTTTGGGGCGGCCGGAAAGTAGCCGTGTTCGACGCCCATACCCTTGCCCGCAAAGGCGACATCGCCGTGGGCGACCACCCCTGCGAAATGTTGCTGCGCAGCGACGGGCGCTGGCTGTTTGTGGCCAATGCCAACGACAACTCGGTATCCGTGATCGATACCAAAACCCGCCGGGAGACGGAAGTGCTGAACGCAGCGCTGTATCCCGCAGCACCCGCCGGCTCCACCACCAATGGCCTGGCGCTCAGCCCGGATGAAAAAACACTGTACATCGCCAATGCCGATAACAACTGCCTGGCGGTTTTCGATGTGTCGGAACCCGGCGACAGCCGGTCCAAAGGTTTCATCCCCACGGGCTGGTACCCCACCAGCGTAAAAGTTGCCGGAAACAAGATTTTTGTCGCCAACGGCAAAGGCATGACCAGCCTGCCGAATCCCAAGGGGCCCCAGCCTACCATGAAGGGAGAAGACTACCGGGCGGCGCCCTACATCGGCTCGCTGTTTCTCGGCACGCTCAGTGTGCTCGACGCGCCCGGCCCTGAAATGCTCGGGCAGTATTCCAAACAGGTCTATGCCAATACGCCCTATGCCAAGGAAAAAGAACTGCAGGCCGAGGGCGAACCCGGCAACCCCGTACCCATGCGTGTGGGCGACCCTTCCCCGATCAAACACGTATTCTACATCATCAAGGAAAATCGCACCTACGATCAGGTGCTGGGCGATATGGCCGCCGGCAACGGCGACCCCGCACTATGCCTGTTTCCCGAAAAAGTGACGCCCAACCAGCATGCCCTGGCGCGCGAGTTTGTCCTGCTCGACAACTTCTACGTCAATGCGGAAGTCAGCGCCGACGGGCATAACTGGAGCATGGCCGCATACGCCACCGATTACGTCGAGAAAACCTGGCCCACCAGCTACGGCGGCCGCGGCGGCGGATACGACTTTGAAGGAAGCTCCCCGCTGGCTTTCCCCCGGGGCGGATACGTTTGGGACTATTGCCGGCGCGGCAACGTTTCCTACCGCACCTACGGCGAATTTGCCGACGACTACAAGGCGAATTACGCTACGCTGGAAGGGCATTTATGCCCCAATTACTCTTCTTGGGATCTGAATATTCAGGATATCGAGCGCGAAAAGGTATGGGAACACGATTTTGACTCCCTGCTGGCCATTGGCCAGGTAGCCCGGTTCAATACGATCCGTTTCGGCAATGACCACACCTCCGGCATGCGCAAAGGCGCCTACACACCTGAAGCGGCCGTGGCCGACAATGACCTGGCCGTGGGCCTGCTGATCGAGCACCTCGCCAACTCGCCCCTCTGGAAAGAAAGTGCGGTATTCATCCTCGAAGACGATGCCCAAAACGGCCCCGACCACGTCGATGCCCATCGCAGTATCGCCTTCCTGGCCAGCCCTTACGTCAGACGCGGCTTTGTTGACCACACTATGTATTCCACCTCCTCCATGCTGCGCACCATGGAGCTCATTCTCGGTCTGCCGCCCATGAGCCAGTACGACGCCGGCGCCGTGCCGATGTGGCGCTGTTTTACAGACAAGCCTGACCTCACACCGTTCCGCCACCGGCCCAACCAGATACCTATCGATACCCGCAATGCCTTTGTGGATGAATTGAGCCGTATTTCGGAAACGTTCAACCTCGCCGAACTCGACGCCGTGCCGGAACGCCTGTTCAACGAAGTGCTCTGGAAGGGCCTGCGCGGGCCCGGCAGCGAAATGCCCGCCCCGCGCAGGAGCGCATTTGTACAAACCGGCAAAGAAGCGGAAGATGGCGATGACTAGCACAAGGCTGTTTGGTGACAAGACCAGGCAGGGCAAAAAAAACCGCACCTGCAAAAACGCAGTGCGGTCCGGTGAGACAGTTTTCACGGTTGAAGGGCAATTGGCTTCCCGGGGGATCATGGGATCAGGTATTCGGGGCAAAGAAGTGCAGGGGCCTGTTTAAGGATTAGGATTGGCCGCCCCGCTTGGTGTTGTCACCAAGCGGCCTTACGCCAGTGTTCAAGTCCGCACGGTACCAGAGGTGATCAGGAGTGACGGACACAGGACTGCTTGGTGAAAACACCAAGCAGGGCGAAAGAAGTGTAGGGGCTGTTAGGCGGGGTCCAGGAAACGGGGTTTACGGGTTGGCAATCCGGGGAAGAGGAGAGATTAAGGCGGCAGGTTTTGAGTGTGAACAGGGATTACCAATTGGTTTTGGCGTTCAGGTCCGGGGTAGGGGGGATGCATTTGGTTCTTTGCTGGATGCATGGTGTTTGTTTTTGGCTTATGTTTTAAATCCGGGTCTGGTGCAACTGAAGTGTTTATTGGATTTGTCGGAGCCGGTTTTCCGGTGTCAACGGTTTTGGAGAAAAAATTGAAAAAAAATTTGCGCCCCCTGCCCGGTTCCTTCAGCCGGCGTGTCCATGCGCCGGCGTACAGTGGGAGAATCTACGGCAGGCGTTTATCTTTGCCTGATATTCCAAACACCCCTGCCTCCGACGATTCATGAACGATGATCAACTGATACAGATGATCCGGCAAGGCGGCTTCCCGCGCGAACGGGCCAGCCGCTATTTGCAGGACAAATATTTTTACCTGATCCGGCTGATCGGGGTCCGGAAACAACGCCTGTCGTACGACGATGCGCACATGGCTTTTACCGATGCCCTCACCGAACTGGACTGGAAGATCCGGCAGGGCGAAGCAATTGACGACCTGGGTAAAATGATTTATACCCTAACCCACCGGCGCGGAGTTGACACTATCCGCAAGCGCACGACTAAAACGGGGACAGAACCATTGAGCAATCCGGCAAATACGGCGGAATTACCCGATTGGTTTCTGGACATCTTGCAAAACTTCGATACCAACCATGTGCTGAACCGCCTGCTGCACAGCGACGACGAGCGCGAACGGCAACAACGGCAGCTCCGGATCACCGCCTGTATTCTCCAGGCGCTGGACCAGATGCCGAAGAAACGCCGCGCCCTGCTGGCCAACAAGCTGGATGGCTACGACTATGAAGAACTCAAACAGCTGCACGGATTCAAAACGGAACGGGTAGCCCACGAAATGGTCTCAAGAGGAATGGAAAGTTTGCGGGATACATTGAAAAACTTTTGTCAACAGGAAGAGCCCGTTTGCCGCGACCTGTGCGCCTGGCTTAACCGGAAAACCCAACTTTAATCGTCATGGAAAACCCGCAACACGAACGCATTGAACAATACCTCGACGGTACCCTGTCGCCCGAAGCGCGGGGCGCCTTCGAAACCGAGCTGGCCGCCGACCCGGAGTTGGCCCGCGCGCTGCGCCTGCACGAAGCCGCCCGGGCAGCCGTTGCCATGCAGTCGCTGCTCGACCGGCACGAATCGCTGCATCAGCGCGGCCGCCAAAAGCTGCGCTGGCGCAAATTTATTTGGAAAGCCGGCGATCTGCTGGAATCCGTCTTTGCACAAACGAACCCCGACGGCGCCCTGCGCCTGCGCTGGGGCCGGTTGGCCGGGGCCGGACTGATCCTCGTCGCCCTGCTGCTTTTCCTGATCCGGCCCGATCTGATCCTGCCGGGACCACAAGCCGCCCCCAAACCGCTCGCCGTACCGAAAGAAAAGGCAATTATCGCCTTCAACCAATATTTTCAGCGCGTCGATCTGAGCAATACCCTGGGCAGTACCGACACCGATACGCTTTACCAAAACGCCCGGGACCAGTACGCCGCAGGCAACTGCAACGCGGCAATCGAAACCCTGGACCGCCTCCTGGCAGATACCGGTTTCGAACACCGCCCCATGGCCCTGCTCCTGAAAGGAACCTGTCAGCTCGATACCGGCAACGCCGCCGCGGCCCTGGAAACGCTTCAACTGGTGCCCTCCGCCGCGGCCGGCCCTTACGCCGAAGCCCAATGGTACCGGGCTTTGGCTTATCTCCAACAAGGGCGCAGCACCGAAGCCTCGGAAATCCTGCGCGAGATCGCCGCCAATCCCAGACACAAGCACCGGGAAGAAGCACAGGCTATGCTGGAGATGAAAGAGTAAGAGCAAACTCCGCCGTTTAAAAACTATACCGGAGCGCAAACTGCACCTGCCTCGGCGGGGCTGCATTGCGGCGAACCAACAGACCGGACGAACTGGCGCCGGCCTGGATCTGGTTGCTTTGGGTGGCGTTGTTGGCATAGCCGCTCAGGTTGACGGCGTTCAGCACATTGAATACATCGGCCCGCAGGGTCAGGCGGCCGGAGCCAAACCCCCAGTAGTATTCGGCGGCGAGGTCAAAGGTGTTGGACCAGGGCAGGCGGTCGCTGTTGCGGGATTCGCCGGGGTAGCGGTCGCTGTTGCCCACATAGGCATCGCCAAAGGAGCGCCCGTCGCCGTTGAGGTCGGTGG
This sequence comes from uncultured Saprospiraceae bacterium, assembly GCA_964450465.1. Lineage (GTDB taxonomy): Bacteria > Bacteroidota > Bacteroidia > Chitinophagales > Saprospiraceae > M3007. Next base: position 5,072 of record CAYVDV010000063.1, on the reverse strand, counting down.
TGCCGTAGCGCAGCGCATCCGGGATGCGGTTGATGGGCTGGCCGCTCTGGAGGAGGGCAGCCATGGTCAGGCTCAGCTTGCGCAGTGGGTAATAGGTGTACACAGCGTTGATGACATGCGTGCGGTCGTTGATGCCGGGGCCCCACTCGGACTCGAAATTGTTGCTGTCCTGTGCGCGGAAATTGATGTCTTCAGTGTTGTTGCGCAAGCGGGAAAGCGTGTAGATCAGGCGCCAGGCAAAGGCATCCTCCCCGCGGTCTTTTTGCAGGTTGAAGGAGGCCGCAAGGTATTCGGATTCGCCTTCGGTTTCCGACACGACGATGCTGCGAGCTACCCCGGTGAGCAGTTCGCCGTTGATCGTGGCGCTGTTATTCTGGATGGGAATCGGCCGGGTCAAATCGGCTTCGGCGGCCGTGCGCACCACTACATTGTCCGGGTCGGTGAGCGGGTAGGGGACCGGGGCGTTCAGGTCGCGCAGGCGGAACAGCTTGTAGGAGCGGTTGTACATAAGGTCTATGTAAAACAGGCGCGTTTCGTCCAGTTGCCGCTGATAGCCCAGCGAGAGTTGGTGTGTGCAGGGATTTTGGTAGCCGTCGGGGTTGAGGATACGGCGTTCGTTGCTAAAGGCCTTGTCGCGCTGGCTCTGCAGTTCGGCGGCTTGCGGGCCGTTAAGATACGGCACCCCCGATGCGGAGGCGCTGAGGTTGCCTTCGAACGTAATCCTGTCCAGGTCGGCGCCGGCCGGCAGAATACCCCGGTCGATCAGAGCCTGCAGTTGTTTGCGGTAATCGGGTGAAGTTGTATTTTGTTGGAGCGCGTCGGAATAAACTGCGTAGAGGATCTTGTCGTAAAAAATGCCGTAGCCGCCTCGCAGGCTGCTCATGCTGTTGAGTTTGTAGTTCAATGAAAAGCGCGGCGCCAGGTTGTTGTAATCGCCCCGGGTACCGCCGCCTTTGGAGAGGTTGTCGTAGTCGTAGCGCAGGCCCAGCGTAAGCAACAGGCGGCTGTTCAGGTTGTATGCGTCTTCGAGGTAGGCGGAAAGAATTGTCTGGCGGGCGCCGAACGACTTGGGGCGCAATTCCACATTGTAGTTGAGCACGCTTACGCCGGCGGGAATATCGCCCACGTCCAGGCTGGCACCCAGGTTTTGGCTGCGCAGGGCGTCCAGCTGGTCCTGGGTGAGCTGCACGGTGTAATTGCCGTTGACATTGCCGCCGCCCAGCAGCCCGTGTTTGGCACTAATGAGCGTTGCGCCGGTTCTGAAGGTGTGGCGTTCGCGGTAAAATGTCAGTTTTTGTTGTGCCTGCAGGGTGTTCTCGGTGGCATCGAAAATATAGCCCGGGTGGCCCAGCACAGCGATGGTTTGTTCGGCGGGGTCGAGAACAGTTACCTGTGGGGCGTTTTCATTGCGGGCACGGCCGTAGTTCCACCGGAACCGGCTGTATTGCAGGTTGGTTTCGGATTTGCTGGATTCGCCGAGCCAGGTATTCTGCAGCGCCAACAGGGCGCTGTTGCGGTCCTGAAAGTTGGCTGCCGACGGGAACGCAACGCCGCCGTCCAGTCCGCCGCCCTGCCGGGCGATATTGACCACACCGATGTTGGCGCGCAGGGCCGTACGGAAGCGGGGGCTCCAGTGCTGGTCGATTTTGGCGCTCAGGTAGGTAAAATTATTCTCGCCCGGTACGGTTTCGTTTACACCCAACTGCGGCGAATTCAGGAGATTGTCTTTCCAATCGCGGGTGTATTCGGCGTTGATGTAGTAAAAAGTCTTGTCGCGGCGCAGCGGCCCTCCCGCGCCAAAGCCTGCCTGATAGCGCCGGAAGCCGTCTTTGACCTGGTTACCCGAGAGGTCGCGCTGAGCATAGGGTGAGGAGGCGTCGAACGCAGCGCCCGGGCGCGTCACTGCGAAAACCTCGCCGCCGGCAATATTACTGCCGCTGCGCGAGGTGATATTGATGATCCCGTTGCCGGTAAGGCCGTATTCTGTGGAAAAATTATTGGTCAGGACATTGATATTCCGCACGAAGCCCACCGGTACATTGAATTTCATACCGCCCAGGAAACGCTCGTTGTTGTCCATGCCGTCGATCAGGTAATTGGTGAACAGCGCATTGGCGCCGTTGATGCTGACATTGGGCGCCTCCGGATAAAAGCCCGTAGCCTGCACCACATTGGGCAGGCGGTAGAGCAGGCGGGTCACGTCGCGGCCTTCGAGGGGCAGCGTTTCAATTTCATGCTGCTTCAGTTCGGAAGATACTTCGGCATTGCGCAGGTTGATCCGGCTGGCGCCCAGAACCAGGATCTCTTCAAGCGCCTGTTCCATTTTTCTACCCAGTTCCAGGGTCACGCTCGCATCGGTGTTGCTGCGCAAGACAATGCCGCCTTTGCGCACTTCGAGGTATTCCTCCGTTTCAGGAAAAATGACCACATACTCGCCGGCCAGGGTAAGCCCGGTGAACGCAACCCGGCCGCGCACGTCGGTGTTTTTTTCGGCAAAAAATCCGATCGGACTGTTCACAAGGCGAACCGCCGCGTCGCTTACGGGCAAGCCCGTGGAAAAATCGCGGACAAAAACTTCCAGGTCAACCTGAGAAAAGCAGAAAATTGGCGAAGCCAGGAAAAGGAGCAACGGTAAAACACGCATAAAAAGTCGAATTTGGGTTGCAGTGGAATCTGCCGGCAAAATCTGCAAATGTTTGGGAAACGATTGTCGCAAGCGAAACAAAAAATAATTTTGGAAGTGCTGCACTACCTTTGTCTGGTACCATAGCACTCTTGTCATGCGTTTTTTTGTCCTGATTCTGCTTTTACTGCCGGTCTGCTGCACTACCCCTGTGCCGCCTAAATCGAAAACGGCCGATTCTGCCCGGACCTCATCCGTGGCGCCGGGATATTCCGGAAAACTTCCCCTGCAGAAGCTCCGGTTGCCGCCGGGCTTCCGGATCACCACCTATGCCGAAGGGGTGACCAACGCGCGTTCGCTCTGCCTGAGCCCGGGCGGCACGCTCTTTGTCGGCACCCGTGACGAGGGCAATGTGTACGCCCTGCGCGATACCAACGGCGATCTGGTGGCCGATCTGAAGTACACCCTGGCCACCGGTCTTCGCATGCCGAATGGGGTGGCTTTTCGCAACGGCAGCCTTTATGTAGCCGAAGTGAGTCGCATCCTCCGCTTTGACGATATCGAAAAGCACCTGGCCAACCCGCCGACGCCTGTGGTGGTGTACGACAAATATCCTACCGAAGGCCATCACGGCTGGAAATATATCGCTTTCGGGCCCGACGGCAAACTCTACGTGCCGGTGGGCGCTCCCTGCAATATTTGCGAACGCGAGGAGCCTATTTATGCCTCGATCACCCGGCTCGATGTGGACAACCCCGCCGCCAGCCCCGAGGTGGTGCAACACGGCATCCGCAACACCGTGGGCTTTACCTGGCATCCGGTGACCCGGGAGTTGTGGTTTACCGACAACGGCCGTGATATGCTGGGCGATGACGTTCCGGCCTGCGAGTTGAACCATGCCGTGCAGGACGGGCAGCACTTCGGCTATCCCTACTGCCACCAGGGCGATCTGAAAGACCCCGAGTTTGGCGACAAGCGCCCGTGCGCGGACTTTATTCCGCCGGCGCAAAAACTCGGCCCCCACGTGGCGCCGCTCGGGCTCGAGTTCGGCCTCAGCGCCAACTGGCCTGCCGAATACAAAAATCAGATCCTGATCGCCGAACACGGCTCCTGGAACCGGACGAAGAAGATCGGCTATCAAGTCAGTCTGGTGCGTCTCGATTCCAATGGCCGCTGCATCGCTTATGAACCCTTTATCAGCGGCTGGCTGCAACCCGGCGATGATATCTGGGGCCGGCCCGTCGATCTGGAGTGGCTGCCCGACGGCTCCCTCCTCCTGTCCGATGATTATGCCGATGCGATCTACCGGGTTTATTATGACGGTGGATCGTGACCCTCTTTCAAGTATAGAAGTACTGTTTCCGGTTTTGCGCAATGCGCTCGCGAGGTGCTGTGTTTAAATGTTTTTTAGCCAGTTTTTCAGCCGCTCGATCCAGATATCCCGGGTCGTGGTGTTAAACAGCCCAAAACCGTGGCCGCCTTTCGGGTACAGGTGCATTTCTGCCGGAACACCGTTCTCCACGCAAGCCGAGTAATAGGCGAGACTGTTGCCGACGGGTACTGTCCGGTCGTCGCCGGCATGCACCAGAAAGGCGGGCGGCGAGGCAGGCGTCACCTGTTTGTCGGCAGACCAGTATAAAATTGCCGCTTCGTCGGGGTGCTCTCCCAGCAAATTGGTCCGCGAGCCGGCGTGCATCAGCGCGTCTGAAAAACTGATGACCGGATAGAGCAAAGCTACAAAATCGGGCCGCACGGAAGTGGTATCCTGTACCTCCGGGTCGGCCATACGCTGAAAATGCGTAGCCGCGGAGGCTGCCAGATGCCCGCCGGCGGAAAAACCCATGATCCCTATTTTGGTCGGGTCAAGGCCGTAGTGGGCGGCATGCCCGCGGACATCCCGGATAGCTAGCTGTGCATCCTGGCGCGGCGCCAGCGATTTGTCTACGCAGGTGTTGTCGCTAGGTGTCCGGTATTTCAACACAAATGCGGTCACACTGTCGCCCGTCAGGGATTCCGCCACCAGGTGTCCTTCCTTGTCGATGGCCACACCGCGGTAGCCGCCGCCCGGACAGATGATCACGGCTTTGCCGTTGGGACTTTCAGGCCGGTAAGCCGTCAGGGTCGGCACTGCCGTGTTGGAAATAAAACGCCCGCCGTTGGCCCGCGTTTCCACGCGCTCGGGATCAGGTATGTCTTTGCTGTTAGGAACAGCCCCGGGGTACAGGGGCATTTCTTCGATATGGGGTTGTGCGTTCAGAACGCAGGCAACGATCAGGACAAGGGCGCCGGCCAGTGCAAACTTTTTCATGCCTAAATGTAGTTACAGATGGCGGAACATTGGTATTTCGCCCGGTTTTCGGGATTTTTTTGCAAAAAAGCGCTGAGTAAGGTCACCGGCAGGTTCCTTCCTCCTTGAGCCGGATATTGTGGCAGTTTGCCACAAAGCGCC
>CAYVDV010000062.1:0-16415 GCA_964450465.1 uncultured Saprospiraceae bacterium | reverse complement strand
CGGCTGTCACTCCCATACCCGTGCCAGCATTTCCAGCACCCATTCCTTCATGCGGGCGTCTTTAAAGTCGTACCAGGCATCGCGGAGGGGGGAGTCTTCCACGGTGCTGCGGAAGTAGCGGAAAGGCTTTTTGCTTTCCAGGGCTTCCAGCAGGCGGTTGCGCAGGTGTTCGTCTTCCACGGTAAAGACAAAGTCCTCCATGATATGAAACGAGTCGCGGGGATCGGGCGGGTCGAGCACCACAAATTGGTCGGGCTCGGCGGCGGCGCGGGCCTTGACCGACTCGATCAGGTCGATATATTCGCTTTCATTCCAACGAGCCGGGTCCGGGTAAGAGAGGATCTCCTGTGTTTGGCGGTGGATATACACGATCTCGCCGTCGTCGATCAGGTCGATAATGTCGAACAAAATATCGTCATTCATGTTAGGGTTGGGTTTTGGGTTTGGGAGGTTCGGGTTGGCGCGGCAAATTTAAGGCAAGGAACCCGGCAAGATTAGTATTCCCTTTTTTTTCCCAATTTTACGGTTTATGGAACTTCGCGAACTCTTCGACATTTTTCCCCGCTCAGGCCGGGTGGACTGGATAGGCATCCGGACGGAGCGCCGGACGGAGCCTGTGCCGGTGGAACAGGTGGCCATCGAGCCCAGCCGGGGCCTCGCCGGCGATCATTACCGGGGCGGCGGCAAACGGCAGGTGACCCTTATACAGGCCGAACATCTGGACGCCGTGGCCAGGCTATTGGGCAAAGATACACTCGACCCCGTGCTGACCCGCCGCAATATCGTCGTCCGCGGGATCAATCTGCTGGCTCTGCACGACCGCCGTTTCCGTATCGGCGAAGTACTGCTGGAAGGTACCGGTTATTGCCAGCCCTGCTCCCGCATGGAAGCCAACCTGGGCCCCGGCGGCTACAACGCCATGCGCGGACACGGTGGCATCACGGCCCGCGTACTCGAAGGCGGCACCGTGCGAACCGGCGATCCGGTTACCTTTGCCCCGGAGGAATAACGCTATCAACAATCAAACTACCTACACACATGGCTATACAACTCCAGCTCCGCCTGACGCCCGATGGCAACGCCATGCAGGGCTACGACCAGCACGGCAACGAACTCCGCATGGCGCTGCCCGAACTCGCCGGCGGCGACGATACAGGCATCCGCCCCATGCAGCTGATGATCTTCAGCCTGGGCGGCTGCGCAGCCGTCGATGTGCTCAATATTTTGAAAAAACAACGCCAGCAGCTAACCGGCCTGGAAATAAGCATCGACGCCGCCCGCTTTGAGCGCCCCTTGCCCAATCCCTGGGAAAAAGCGCATATAGTCTTTACCTTGTATGGCCGGGTGGAGCAGGGCAAGGCGGAAAAGGCCGTGGCTCTATCGCTGGAAAAATACTGCAGCGCGGCGGAGACCCTTCGCCTGGCGGGGGCGACGATCACCTGGGAGGTAAGGGTGGTGGAAACCAATTCGCTATAAAAAAAAGTCAATCCCCCTTTCCACCATTTCTGCATAGCGCTGCTGGTCAAAGCGGTAAAGGAATGCTCCTTTGCGGGAACCCGCCTTATCCTTCTCGTCCAGTTTTTCGAGTATGCCCATGGAAAGGATCTTCTTGCGGAAATTGCGCCGGTCGAAGTGCTGTTGATAAATGGCTTCGTAAAGTTGTTGCAGCTGCGGAAGGGTAAATTTCTCCTGCAAGAGTTCGAACCCGATTGGCTGGTAACGCGCCTTGCGGCGCAATTTCCCCAGGGCGTCCGCCACCATTTGCCCATGGTCGAGTATCAGGTCAGGGATGCTGTTTAGGTCGAACCAGCGAGCCAGATGCGTTTCCGCCATTTGAACCTCTTCTTCGCCCAGGCGGATCAAGGCAAAAAATGCCTGCGAAATAACCCGCGCACCCGGGTCTCTGTCCACCGCTCCGTAGCACCCAAGCGGTTCCATGAAAATATGCTGCAACCCGGTGGATTCCTGCAACACCCGCTCCGCCGCTTCGCCTACCCCTTCACCGGGCTGTACAAAACTGCCGATGACCGACCAGGCATCTTTGAACGGCGCCACCTTCCTTTTGAACAAAAGCAGCTTTAAACCCTCCCGGTCGAATCCGAAGATGACACAATCCACCGCGACTAAAATGGGCACAGCGCCTTCATAGAAAACTTCTTTTTGCTCTTTTTGCATAAAATCTGTCGATAAATTTTGACAGCCCAAAAATAAGTGTTTCTTTTACGCTTAAAATAATAAACGTAAAATTTACGCTTAAAAATGAACGCGTCCAGGATACTTGTTACAGGAGGAGCCGGCTATATCGGTTCGCACACAGCCGTCAGTCTGATCGAGCAAGGCTACGATGTCATCATCCTCGACAATCTGTGCAATTCGGAAAGACAGGTACTCGCAGGAATAAAAGCGATTACCGGGAAAGAACCGGTTTTGCAGGAAACAGACATGCAGGATCCCGTCGCTTTGGATTCTTTTTTCTCAAAGAACCCGGGCATTCAGGCTGTGGTGCATTTTGCTGCGCTGAAAGCGGTTGGCGAGTCCGTGGAAAGACCGGTTTCTTATTACCAGAACAATCTCTTTTCCCTGCTCAACCTGTTGCAGTGCATGCAGAAATACCGCATCCCCAATCTGATCTTTTCCTCTTCCGCTACGGTTTACGGCGAACCGGACAGCCTCCCTATCAAAGAGAGCCATCCGGTTAAGCCTGCCCTGTCGCCCTATGGGAATACCAAAAAGATCTGTGAAGATATCATCCGGGACACGGCGAAAGCAAATGACTGGTTCAATGCCATTTCGCTGCGCTACTTCAATCCCATCGGGGCGCACAGTTCGGGTGAAATCGGCGAGCTGCCGAAGGGGGTTCCGAACAACCTGATGCCTTTTGTCACCCAGACTGCTGCGGGCCTCCGCAAGGAATTGCTCGTCTTTGGCGATGACTATGCCACGCCTGACGGGACTGCCGTCCGGGATTACATCCATGTGGTTGACCTGGCCGAAGCCCATGTAAAGGCGCTCGAAAGGCTTTTAGATCATAGTCAAAAATCCAATTACGAAGTGTTTAACCTTGGAACCGGAACGGGCTATTCGGTGCTGGAAGTCATCCGGTCTTTTGAAAAAACGAGCGGGCTGAAACTGCCATACCGCATCGTTGGAAGACGCCCCGGCGATGTGGAACAAACCTATGCTTCCACGGCGCTGGCCAACCGGGAGCTGGGCTGGAAGGCCAAAAGAGGCCTCGATGAAATGACTGCCTCGGCCTGGCATTGGGAACAAAAAATAAGGGGCCTTTAGCCGATGGATTAAAGGCAATACCGTAACTATGGTTTCAATAACAAACGACATGGATACAAACAAAGGCAATTCATCGCGAGAAGCGGTTGTAGCGCGGGCGCCCGGCCGCATCAATATCATCGGGGAGCATACGGACTACAACGACGGTTTTGTACTGCCGGCGGCCATTGACAAAGAGATGAAGGTGCAGATGCGTCGGAATGGCACCCAATCGCAGGTAAACATAACTGCCACCGACCTCAAGGAAACATTTTCATTTGACCTGAGCAACTTCCATCCGGTCAAGGCTGGTTGGCCCAACTATGTAATGGGTGTGGTCAGTGAATTGCAAAAACTGGGGGCTGACATCGCCGGCTTCGATGCCGCCTTTGCAAGCAACGTGCCTGTCGGCGGCGGCGTAAGCTCTTCGGCGGCACTGGAATGCAGCTTTGCCGTTGCCCTGAATGAATTGTTTGCATTGGGATTCGACAACTGGCAGCTGATCAAGGCTTCCCAGATGGCCGAGCACCACTTTGTCGGCATCAAATGCGGGATCATGGACCAGTTTGCCAGTATGATGGGGAAAAAAGAACAGGTCATGCTGCTGGATTGCCGCAGCCTTGAATTTCAGTATTTCCCGCTTGAACTGGGCAATTACCAACTGCTCCTGCTCAACACCAATGTTTCGCATACACTGGCCTCCTCCGAATACAACATGCGCCGCGCGGAATGCGAGGAAGGGGTTGCCCTCTTGAAAAAACAACACCCCGGTATCCGGAACCTGCGGGATGTCACACCGGAACAAATAGCAGAGGCAAAAAACAACATGCCCGAACATATCTTCCGCCGCTGCCACCACGTCGTTTCCGAAAACCAGCGGGTGCTGGATGCCACGAAGGCCTTGATGGAAGGGAATCACCCTGCCCTGGGACACTTGATGTATCAGTCCCATTTCAGCCTCCAGAACGATTATGCAGTGAGCTGCCCGGAACTCGATTTTCTGGTCAATTTGACCATGCAAAAAGACTATATACTCGGTAGCCGGATGATGGGCGGCGGCTTTGGCGGATGTACGATCAATATCATCGAAAAAGGCAGGGTTGCCGAGTTTGTTGATCAGGTCTCCGGGGAATACCGCAATCATTTCGGCGTGGACATGACGCCTATCGAGGTGTCTGTCGGCAACGGAGCAATGATCATCCATTCCTAAATTCAAAACAAAAGACGATGCTTGATTTTTCCAACGACCCGCACCGCCGCTACAATATCCTTACGGGGGAATGGGTGCTCGTGTCGCCCCATCGCACCCAGCGCCCCTGGCAGGGTAAAACCGAAAAAACAGCGGATGAAAAGCGGCCATCGCATGACCCCGGTTGTTATCTGTGCCCCGGTAATACCAGGGCAGGCGGCCACCAGAACCCCAACTACACCAGCACCTTTGTTTTTCCCAATGATTTTGCCGCCCTCCTGCCAGACAGCAGTTCGGATAGCTTCGAGAAGGGGCTGCTCAAAGCAAATGGCGAACGGGGTATATGCCGGGTTGTCTGTTTTTCTCCCGACCATTCGCTGACCATTCCGGACATGGCGTTGCCGGACATTGAAAAAGTAGTGGATCTCTGGCAGCAGGAGTACCTCGAACTCGGCAAAAAGGACTTTATCAACTATGTCCAGATCTTTGAGAACAAGGGGGCGATCATGGGCTGCAGCAACCCACACCCGCACGGACAGATCTGGGCCCAAAGTTCCGTGCCGCAGGAGGTCGCCAAAAAAGCCGGCCAGCAATTGAACTATTGGAACAAGACCGGACGCAGTCTGCTTCAGGACTATCTGGAACAGGAACTTGCCGAAGCGGAAAGGCTCATCTGTCAAAACGATGCATTTGTGGCCCTGGTACCCTTTTGGGCCGTATGGCCTTATGAGGCGATGATCATCCCAAGGCGGCATTTTCAGCATATCGGTCAGCTGACTCCGGAGGAGAAACGCTCCTTTGCGGCCATCCTCAAGGACCTGACCCAGCGCTTCGACCGATTGTTCGACACCTCGTTTCCGTACTCATCCGGCATCCATCAAAGCCCTACCGATGGACGGGCATATCCGGAGTGGCATTTCCACATGGCCTTCTATCCGCCCCTGCTCAGGTCGGCCACCGTCAAGAAATTTATGGTGGGATATGAGATGTTTGCCAATCCCCAGCGGGATATCACCGCTGAGATGGCGGCGGCGAATTTGCGGCAATTATAATCTGTTGGGCTAAAAGGGTTCCAGCGCTCCGATACTGGGCTTGTTGTTCGTGGGATTACCCAAAATGTCTTTTTCCGGATGCAGGGGTTGCCAGAGCCCCGCGCTGTCTTCCGGTAACAAGCTGATAGCGATACCCTTGTTTTTGATGAGGTTTACATTTTTGGGGATGTAGTCTTCAAGGTTATTTCCGCCGGCTTTTTTAAAATCAGGGTCCCCGAATATGGGCTCCATGTCCTTAATCCCTGCGTCGGTTGGCCAGCTGGCATTATTTAAAAATACGTTGTTCCGGAAGACCACGTGCTCTACCGGATCCGCCTTTTCAATGTCCGCTTTGTATTGGTCCCCTAAAACCGCCCTGGCGCCTCCTTTCAAACAGAAGATGTTATTGGCGATCAATATTCCCTTGCTCGTCTTGTCTATCGCGATTTTGGAAACCAGTGAAGAATCACAATAGATGGTATTATTGTAAAAATAGAAATTTACCGGCCCTTTTCTTTTTTTGGACTGTCCCTGATAACCGCTTAGCCACAAGATTTTGCCTTCCTGGAAGGCGCCATCGACCCCCTTCACGCGATATCCGTCGTTGATACTCACATTATAGCGATAGGCGCAATTGTACGTGTTGCCCAGGACCTCGCAAAAGCCGCCGGCATTATACGCGCTGCGGTTGTATTGCAGGATGATGTTATCGCAATTATAATCGATATGCGCCCCCGCTGAATCCCCGGGGCCATTCGCATACAGGAACGAATTCTTCTCGATCAACACTCTTGAACTACCCCAGGTCCACAAGCCGCTGCCACGCCCCCATTTCCTGGTATCGTCGCTACTCCCGGAATGGTTGACGGTATTGTTTACAACATAGACATCCCGGACTTCCGACATTTGGATTCCCGGGCCGCCGGATTCCCGGATTTCATTTCCCGAGATATAAACATGGTGGATGTTTTTGGATTGCCCGGTGAGTTTGATCCCCGTATGCGATACATTTTTCACCACGCAGTTTTCAATGCTTACGGACGACATCGACGTATTGGGGTTATCGTTCATCACCCGAATGCCCCAGCCATATCGCTGTTTGCCATTAGGGGTTTTGACTTCCTCTTCGCCGCGCGTAAAGCCTTCGTTTTCAAAGAAAACATCGAAAATATACAGGTCTTTCAGCACAATGTCACGGACTTTTATGGCGGTCTTATTGGCGATTAAAACACCGCATCGCATGTTGTAATGCAGTGTGGAATCTTTGTGAAACCCGTTGCCGGTTAAGCGGATATTTGAAACCCGGATAAAACTGGAGCCTTGCAGTAAAATTCCGTTCGGTTCGCTTTTAAAGTCGATCAATGCCGGGACAAGGTTTTCCTGATTATCCCAGACAGCAGTCGTAACCGTTATGGGGCGGTTGGGCTTACCGTGTTGGTCGATCAGTCGGAGTCCACCGTGATAGGTCGCACCGGAAGCCAGGAGTAACTGATCACCCGGGCGAAAATTGACTTGGGAGGCCCGCTCCAGGGTCCTGAAGGCCTGTTGCCTGGATTTGCCGGAATGCGCATCGTTGCCGTATTCGGGATGTACGTAATAGTCTGTACTGTAAGCTTTGTCCTGATGATAAACAATAAAGAAAAGCGCCAGTAAAATTCGGAAGGCAGGCATGTACAGAGGCATATTTTCGATTAGCGTGTGTTCAATAAATATCGCTCAGTGCGAGGAATCGTTCATTTTCTCAGAAGGCGACTTATACCGTACTTCTTTGTTCTCCATCAATTGTTTATGGATGTAATAGGTTACATCCATCCAGGGCCTTCCCTCGTCCCAGAGCGGGTCCGACAGTTCTGCTTCCCAGTTGGACAATCCCTGCGTTAAGCGATGGAACATCAGGGTATCTTTCGAGGAGAGATCATTCAGCTCGCCGAGGTCAGTTGACAGGTTGTACATGGTCGAACCGTACCCCTTAAGGTGGATGAGTTTAAAATCGCCGATTCTTGCCGCGGACTCCTCCAGTTTTCTCCAATAGAGCGCCTGGTGCGGGTCGCCGGTTTTTTCTCCAGTCAGGTAGGGCAGCAGATTGACGCCGTCAAGTGCCAGGCTATCGCCTTTGTCAATTCCGGCTGCGGCAAGTGAGGTCGTGAAGATGTCCAATGAAGAGGTTAATCCGTCAAACTGTCGCTTTCCCTTGATCCTTGCAGGCCAGCTTAGTACAAACGGCACGCGTTGTCCCCCCTCGAATTTGTTCCCTTTCCATCCTTTCAGGGGGCCGTTGCTGGATTCGTTGTTGTGTGCGCCTCCATTGTCGCTTATAAAATAGATCAGGGTGTTGTCCAGGAGGTTTAATTCGCGCAGTTTATGCCTGAGTTTACCAATATTCTCATCCAGGGACCAGGTCATTGCCGCCAGGTATTGCCTGGGGTGGTTTTTGTATTTTTCGAGATCGCTTTTTTTGGCCTCCATAGGCGTATGCACCGCGTTGAAGGCCAGGTACATGAAAAAGGCCTGATCTTTATGCTCTTCCACAAAACGGACCGATTGATCCCCCAAAACATCCGTCAGGTACCCATCGAAACGCACGCGATCCCCGTTATGCTGCAGCATGTTTTCTTTGGAAGGGTTCTTAATCGGGAAATACGATCGGCTACCGGCTATGAACCCGTAAAATTCATCGAATCCCCGGTTGTTTGGATGATCGGAAACCGAACCGCCAAGGTGCCACTTGCCTAGGGCGATGGTTTTGTAGTCGTTTCTTTTAAAGACATCCGCCATTGTGATCACATCGTCGGACAATCCAATGTCTCCGGAATCGCCATAACCGGTTCCGTTGGCTTCAAATCCAAAGCGTTGTTGATATTTTCCGGTTAGGAGGCCTGCCCTCGACGGCGCACAAACAGTCGCGCTGACATGCGCATCGGTAAACACAACACCGTCCTGCGCGAGACTGTCAATTTGCGGAGTATCCAGATCCTTACTCCCCATAAAACCGAAATCAACATAACCGGCGTCGTCAGCGACTATGACAATGATATTGGGCTTCCGGTTTTCCTGTTGTTCCCCTGCACCTGCGTGGTTGCTGGTCCCCGGCTTATTATTGCAAGCCAAGACCAATACGGTAAAAGAAAGTAATAAGAGACCTTTTTTCATTTCAGGAGATATCTAAAAGAGGCGAAGCTGCTACCAAAAAATAAATATACCCGGCGGAAAGCCAGCAATTCCCGGCTTGGAGAAACGACTTATCTCAATATCATTCATCCTCAATTTCATGCCTTTGCACTTATAGAGAATTTTTCCCGCAGATCGCCGCAGATAAAATACGCAGATGCTCGCAGAAAACGCTGGAAGTAATCCCGCCTTGTTATAAACCACAAGGGAGTTCCGCGAAAACCTGCATCTTTTTCTGTGAGAATCTGCAGGAATTACTCTAAATGTCTGACAAAAAAAATTCGGGATGATCCATGTAAACATCAAAGTTTTTCCAAGCCGGGAATCACTGGCGGAAAGCAATTTGCGAAAAACGGGAGGCGGCTGGCAGGCTATTCACATGACTGCTGGTTACGCCCCCAAAATACGCGTGGAATCATTATTCCCGCACATCGCGTTCCACCGGGTATAAACCGGACTTGTTTGCGGATAAGTCCGCTATTCTTTAATTAGTTTATACGAACCGACAGACCTGCCAATATGCGTTTTTACCAGGTATATGCCCTTGGAGAGCGACGCTACATTCACCTGGACACGGTTGCTATTGGCGGGCTGATTTATGACCTGCTCACCAAGCATGTTGAATAGTTCAACCTTGTCAATATTGTTCTCGGCTGAAATATGGAGGATATCTTTAACCGGATTAGGATAAGCAGTGAAGTGGAACTGTTCCAGTTCTGTCAGCGATGTCGTGCTTTTGGTTACGCTAACATTATCAATTCGCAATGGCCGGTTGCCGTTGGCTTTGTAGAACAAAATCCGGACGGAATCAATTCCAGCCGGTGGTGTAAAGGAGAACGAAGCGTCATACCACACATCGGCAGTGTCGTTCAGGACGTAGCCATTACTTGCATTACTGCCAATCAGATCCAGGTTTGTCGGCAGGTTCCTGGCATCTTTTATGCGCACGGTGCAGGCATAATTTCCCGTTCCACTTACCCAACGGTACTGGAACGCCACATTGTAGGTTTCGCCCGGCGTAACGGTAAACTCCTGAAAAATAGAGGCTTCCGCATTGTTGCCATTTCCGACGTATGAGTTCGTCAGGGCATCCGTAACAACCTGGTTGTTAAAGCCACCCCAATCCGGCGCCAGCATCCCGGTCTCAAAATCACCGTTGTCAATCAGGTTTTGCCCGAAACAGATTGAGGCTGAGGCGAACAAAGCAATTAGAAAAGTATATTTTTTCATAACAGTTATAGTTTGATTATAAAAAATCAGATGTCTTATCTTTATTCTTTCACTTTCAAGGATACATCATCCATAAAAAACGGCGGGAACCCCTGTGCTTTGTAGAAGACCATCTTCAATTGATTTACATCAGCCGGCACCGTAAACTCATAGACCGTCTCTTCCCATTTATCGGTCATCGGCATATCGGCTAAAGAATAGATCAGGGCGTTATCGACATTGTTTCTGATCTTTCCAGAGAACGATTGACTGACCACTTCATTCCATTTGGAGAAGAATCGCAAAGTATAAGTAGTGTCGGGTTTTACATCCACGACATAGAATAAAGAGCCATCGCCATTTTCTATGCGTCCGCAGAATTTTCCGGTATGCGGTTCGGTGGTCGCAGACGTGACGACGCCGTTCTTGAAGCCTTGCCAGGGAGCGATCTGTCCGGACTCAAACCCGCCGTTGACCAATAATTCACCGGGATCGGCCGGCGGTTCGAACTCGGTGTCCACGCCGGGTCCGATATCGGCGTTGGGCTTGTGGCCGGCGTAGAATTCGCCAAGCGGCGTAATATTCGCGTCTTCATCAAATAATGCCGAGGTGTACAGTGGCGCATTTTTGCCGTCGAACCACGCATAGCGGTAAACCCAGTCGATATCATCCAACGCAGTCAACGCCTCTTTCATAAAATCCTTGACCGCGGCTTCACTGTACTTGTTGTTGTCCGGCGCCGTTGCATTCCAGTCGGCCACTGCAAATTCGGTCACCCAAATAGGCCTGTTGTAGGCCTGGTAGGTCTCTTTGAGTTTATTTATAAAGCTGAGCACGTTTGTGCCGCCATAGTGATGCACTGCCACATAATCGACTCGCAGTTTCAACTCATCGGCTCTTTTCATAAATTCCTTCATCCAGTCGTTATTTGGACTAACCGTGGCCGGTGATACCAATGGCACGCCGATTTCCTCCAAACGCGGCCAGAGGGCGATCGCTTCATCCACTGTCATATTTGCCTGACTCGCCCCATCGGGTTCATTAAAGCCAAGCACAAACTTGACTTTGCCGGCATCCGCCAGCTGTTTTATGCGATCAATGTTGTCCTGGTTAACGGAACCGGCGCCCCAGAACATCGGAACAAACTCTACATTTTCGGGGATTTCATCTCTTACGACGTTGCCCCAACTGTACATCCAGTGGGCGCCTAATTGACTTGTTTTATGGGACCACGCCAGGGTCGTGTTTGAGAACGCGGCTCCTTTCTTGCCTGTAGTGTTTGCCGTATTGTCTGTTGGATTCGGTTCTCCAAATCCTCCAATGGCATTTTTACCGCAACTCACCATGAATAGCAAGGCGAGCAATACGAGTATATAATTTTTCATAATCAGTAATTGTTAAGCGCAGGTCCGGGAATTTGATTTGAGCTGTAGTGGGCTGATTTAAAATTAAACCAGCCCTTCACAACTCAAATCTAAATTCCCAAACATGCTTATTTATTACCAGCTCGGATGCTGGGTCAAATTTGGATTAACATCTATTTCAGATTGTGGGATTGGGAACACTTCAGACCTTGCTCCCAAATATTGCGGATTGTAAGCCGCTGCTTTGTCGGCGATCGCTCTCTGGAAAGCTTCTTCCATGGTTCCCCAGCGTTTCAGGTCCATAAAGCGCAGGCCTTCCAACGCCAGCTCTACACGGCGTTCGTGTCGAACAATATTTATCATTTGCGCCTGATCAACCATACCCTCCACATCTTCCACATGGGGCATGTTTACGCGATCCCTGACCTGATTGACCAGTTGAGCGGCGCCATTCACGTCGCCGGTTTCGGCCATGGCTTCGGCGCGCATCAGCAATACATCGGCATAGCGGATCACATAGAAATCCTGGGATCCTTCACCAAAAACGGCGTTGCCTGCCGCATCCGGCCCTCTTCGAATATATTTCCGCATGCCGTATTTGGTCGGGCCGTTACCCGGAAATACCCGTACCGGATCGTCCAGGTACTGATCGTCTTTAAAATAGATGGTGGCAAGCGCCCGCGGGTCTCTGTTTTTGCGTTCGTCGCTGGCGGTGTACAATGGCGAACTGGTGATCGGCAAACCATCTGTGCAATAATAATCTTTCACCAAATTGGCCATGGGGCGCTGGTCCACCTTCGGGGTTCCCAGGAACGTGCCGGAGAACAATTCGCCATTATTGGTATCGTCCCCCCTCAGAAATCGGATCGAAAACACAATTTCGGGAGATTGCTCCCCTGCCTCCGTGAAGAGTTGCGCATAATCCGCGTGTAAGGAATAGCCCAGGCCCATGACCTGTTCGGTCAGTTTCAGTACGCCATAATCGCCCTCATAAACTTTGTTGTACAGCTGAACCCGCGCAAATAATCCCAGGGCGGCTCCTTTTGTAGCGTACCCGTATAAATCATTCGGCTGCGATGCCGGTAGATAATCGACGGCCAGTTTCAGGTCTTCCACTACCTGCGCTACAACCTCGTTATACGAGTTTTTGGGTACAAAGGCTTCCTCCAGCGTTTGCGGCCTGGTAATGAGTGGAACGTCTTCAAAATATACCGCTAAATTAAAATAGAGCAAAGCGCGTAAAAAGTAGGCCTGTCCGGCTATCGCCTGTTTCTTGTCCTGAGGGATTAAATCCCCGGAAATCTCCTCAACATTTTTAATAACCGAATTAACCCGGGCAACCCCTTGGTACAGATCGGTCCAGATCGCCGCAAAAGGGCCATTGGAAGGGTCTAGGGTGCCCTCCATAAACAGGCCCGGTCCTTCCCATTTATATTGGTTAAAGGCGTTGTCCCCCAAATTGTCAAAACCGGGAAACCCCTGCCACCCATTCAGGTTGCCGCCATACAGCGATCTGGATTGCAGGGTGGAGTACACTGCGTTCAGGGCGAGATAGGCATCTGATTCGCTCGTCCAGAAATTATCCTCCGCAATTTGCGTGAGCGACGAACGGTCCAGAAAATCATTCTTACATTGCGTAAGCGTCAGCGTGGCCAAAAAGGCTAATATTATTTTTTTCATAGAATTATTATAGTTTTACGTTTACACCAAATGTTACGGTCTTATACAATGGGGCATTTCTGTTGCTTTGGCTTCCATTTGCCCGTTCCGGATCAAAGTATTCCAGCCCCGTAAACGTCAGCAAATTTTGCGCGCCAACAAAAATCCGGAGTTTCTGCACATGGATGCGCTTCATCATATTTGTGGGCAAGGAGTATCCGAACTCCAGGTTCTTCAGCCTCAGGTAGGAAGCATCCTGAATATAGAAAGTGGAAACGTTCGTGTTGTTTTGACCGCCTACGCGCGGCAAATCCGTGCTTGGATTGTCGGGGGTCCATCGATTTAACCAATATTCCAGCACGTTACTTCTGTCGTCTGCCATCGGGAGGTTACCATTGCCCATGAGCAGGCGGTCCACCCCGCGAACCCCCTGGAATAAGAAGCCCAGGTCAAAACCTTTGAATTCTATGGAACCATTGAAGTTGATCAGCAAGTCGGGGTTGGGGTTGCCGATCACGGTCCTGTCGTTGGCATCCACTACGCCATCAGGCACGCCATCCGGTCCAGAAATGTCGGCGTATTTGATATCGCCAGGTCCGGTATTTGCATTCCCGAACTGAGTGGGTGAATTTGCAATTTCTTCAATGGTTTGGAAAATACCTATGGCCTGGTATCCGTAATACGCTCTGAAGGGCTCTCCAATTCTTATGATATCCGTGTTTGATATCGTTTCTTCACCGCCGTCACCCAGGCCGGTGACTTCATTCTTAATGAACTTCGTGAAGTTTGCACCCACGCTATACCGTATTTTGCCGATTCTGTCCCGGTAGTTGATGCCCGCTTCGAGCCCCTTGTTCACCATGGAGGCTGCATTTTGCGCTTCCAGGTTGGTGACGCCCAATGTCGCGGGAATGGGGAAGTTCGTATAGAGAATGTCGGTGCTGTTTCTATTGAAATAATCGGCGACAACTTCGACCTTGTTTTCAAACAGGCCCAGATCCAATCCGATATCGTACTGTTCTGTTTGCTCCCAACGGATGGAGGGGTTGGCCAGACTGGTGACGGCGACACCTACGACGGTGGCATCATCGCCAAGTACATAATCGATGCCGGGATTGTACGTTTGCGCAAAAATGTAATTTCCAATTCTGTCGTTACCGCTGAGACCCCAGCTCGCTCTCACTTTGAAATTACTGATGAATTTAACGTTTTCCATAAACGCTTCCCTGGAAACCCGCCATCCAATAGAGGCAGAGGGGAAATTACCGTATCGGTTGCTCGAATTGAATTTGGAAGACCCGTCCCTTCTTAAATTAAACTCGGCCAAATACTTGCCATCGTAGTCGTAGTTGATCCGTCCAAAAAAGGACTGGTAGGCCTCTTCATATGCACCGCCGGAAACGGCCGGATCGACAACGCCGCCACCGTTAAACTCCTCCAGATTATCCGTAGGAAAGCCGCTTAACTGGCCACTGAAATTGTCGCCCCGGAAGTAAGAGACCGAGTGCCCCAGCAATATCCCGAAGTTATGGACATCGGCAAGGGTTCTGTTGTACTTCAGAATATTTTCATTGAGCAGGCGGTATTGAAAATTCGTCGAATTGCTCAGGCTGTTTAACTGGTTGTTGATTACGATGTTTCCTTCCCAATCCTCAAGCGTTGCCCTTGGGTTGAAATCGGAGACGTTCGAGTATATTGCGTTTACACTTCCACTGGTTTCGAACGACAAATTCTTCGTGATCTGAAAAGACAAGCCTGTTCTATGGCTTATGTTGATCTGATCGCTTTCGTAGTTGCCAAAAAATCCTCTTCGTAAAGGATTCTGTGTAAGAAATGATGGGTTGTTGTTGAGGTATGCGCCGTCCACAATTCCGTATTCTCCGTTACTGTAAAACAGGGGTATGGTGGGCGCCGTTCTTTGGAAGGAATAAATGATGCCGTTATCCCCGCTGAAGGCATCATCGCCACCGGCAGGACCCTGATTTTTTTTCCAGAAACTATTGGTAACGGTATTGAGGGTAAGCCAGTCCTTCA
Organism: uncultured Saprospiraceae bacterium; assembly: GCA_964450465.1. Taxonomy (GTDB): domain Bacteria; phylum Bacteroidota; class Bacteroidia; order Chitinophagales; family Saprospiraceae; genus M3007. The sequence continues at coordinate 1,494 of CAYVDV010000062.1, read as the reverse complement.
GTTCGCTGTTAATATTGAAGCTTAGCGTATAGCGCTCTGTTTTAAATTTACTTTTAACAACGGCATCCTGTGTCAGAAATCCCAAAGAGAGCCGGTAGCTGGTTTTAGAACTGCCGCCCGATAAGGATAAATTGTGGTTTTGGACTGCAGCCTGTTGCAGAACCTCATTGGCCCAGTTGGTATTTGCAAACTGATCGGGTAAGCTCCCGGTTCTAATTGCTTCAACCTGATCGTCCGTGTATCTTGGATTAAAATTAGGTCCGTCCTGATTCCGGAATTTCTCATTCATGAGGGTTGCATAATCGTAGGCGTTCAGGAACTTGGGCAATACCGTGGGATTTTGAAATCCGTAATAGTTGTTGTAATTAATTTCAAAAACGTCTTTCGCTCCTCTCCTTGTGGTCACCAGAATGACGCCGTTGGCTCCCCGGGCTCCGTAGATCGCACTGGCAGACGCATCTTTAAGCACCGTGATGCTTTCGATGTCTGACGGCGCCAGGTTGTTAAACGCGGCAAGGTCATCGTATTGAATATTGTCGATCACGATGAGCGGGGTACTGTTGCCGAAGGTACCAATGCCGCGTATAACAATGGATGACCCGTCTGACCCCGGGTTTCCGGAGGCTTGCGTTAATTGGACACCCGAAAACCGACCGTACAATAACTGCCCGGAGTTCGTAACCGGCTGGTTAACCGCTTCCTTGAAGACCACCGTTTCGACCGCACCGGTAAGGTTGACTTTCTTTTGTTGACCGTAACCTACCACTACGACTTCATTAAGGGTGGCAACATTTTCCTCCAGTACAATGGCGTAGCTCGTCTGATCGCCTACCGTAACCCTGGATGTGGTATATCCGAGGTAGGAAATCACGAGCACTTCGCCTTTTGAGGCCTTAATAGTGAAATTGCCATCAAGATCGGTGATGGCGCCTCTGTCCGTTTGTTCAATCGAAACGGTCGCCCCGATCAACGGTTGCCCGTTGGTTTCGGTGACCGTCCCGGTTATGGTGCTTTGTGAAAAAGCAAGTTGTCCGGCAGACAACAAAATCAAAAGATTGAGTAGAAATGCTTTCATAAATTGAAAAGATTTTAGAAAACTATTAAAGAGGAGGAGCCGGAGCGATTCGAAAATCCCGGTTGGCAAATGTGGCCACTGCGCAATAAATGGAGTAGGTGAAATCAATCAATAAGGGGGGGTAAATAGCTCAAACCCCCGGGAATGCCCGGAAACAGGTCCGTCTGCGCCTTGAAAGCAGCCATTAAAAGCATTTCAGGGCAGACAACAGAGAGTGTTCATTAAACTGTGTCACTACCATTAATCTGGATCAAAGGTGCCGTGCGCGGGTCTTCTGACCCCGCACGGCGTTTCAGGGAAATCCAAAATATCGGTGACACAGTTTGGTGAGCACTCTCCAAGAACCTAGATATTGGGCATTCCACTACCCCGACCGCTTGTGCCAATGCGGCGTCAATATCCCCACTGCCGCCCCAACG
>CAYVDV010000061.1:0-16594 GCA_964450465.1 uncultured Saprospiraceae bacterium | reverse complement strand
TTCGGAATTTCAATAACGCGCGCTATGGTCGCATCTGTGATGCGATGCGCGCCGTTTATTAGTCTGTGATCTTACCTGTCCCACTAAATTTGACCTTTACCTCTTCTCCCCCAACGTGCATCAAAAACGTGTGTTTTTGGGATAACAAGGACAAAAAAACGCCTCGGAGAGGCGCAACATTTGTAGCATTTTGATGGCATAATTGGTTTTGTGCGAGAAGAGCCGCTCAAAGCCCGCACGGCTCTTCTCGCTAAATTCAGATTTGTTATTGGTTTTCTACCAATATTACGCCGCTCTACCGGTTTTGATTCATTCCCATCGCGCCCGGAGCGGTATTGGAACGGACCGGCGTTCCGGCATTTTCATCTGCGGGGTTGAGCATCATCGGAACGCTCCCGTTGGATATGATCACCTTGGCATTGTTGGACTGTGCCAGCTGTACCCAGGCCTCGATCGCCTTGAATTGGAGGACCTGCTCGTTCAACCCCTGGCTGATAATGGCGTTGGCATCGCGGACCCCTTCTGCCTGAATGCGTTTGCGCTCGGCTTCGCGTTGTTCCTGCTGCAATACAAATTCCATGCGTTGGGCCTGCTGTTCCGCCTCCAGTTTGTCTTCAATCGCCTTGGCAAGGCTCCGGGGCAGGGCGATACTTTTGAGCAGTACCGCTTCGATTTCGATACCTTTATCTCGCAGCGTAGTCATCATCAGGTCGCGAATGGCGGCCTCAATCTCAGCCCGGTTGCCGGTGTGCATGTCCTTGGCAAAAAACTTGGACGTCACATCGGCCACTGCCGAACGAAAGACCGGCAGAATGACCGTCTCCTCATAGTCCATCCCAATATTGCGCAGAATCTCCGGCGCCTCTTTTTTCCTGATATGATACAGGATGGATACTTCCGAACGGATGGTCAGCCCCTCTTTGGAAGGGATGTCCAGCTGAATTTCAATATTTTCTGTTTGGAGGGATACTTTTACGATCCGGGACGTAAAGGGATTATACACCCGGAGGCCACTCGTGAACGCACTGTCGTCGTATTTCCCAAACCTGCGTTTCACACCGGCTTCTCCCTGCCGAACAACCGTACAGTTGGTAAAACCTATGACGAGCAAGAGTGCAAAGGCCGAAATCCAATATTTTTTGGTATCCATGGTTATGTATTTAAGTAGATGAACAAATTGTGATAGTTTTACTATTATAAATAAATACATTACCATTTGGTTCGAAAATATTATGTCAAAAAATAGCAATTGAAAAGGTTTTAACCCCTGCATGCCTGAGCTCCGGGCATGCCGGAAAAGTCCTTAAATTTACCCAATGAAACGCATGCTGTTTACCCTGAGCGCTACCCTGCTCAGTTTTTCGCTTTTTGCCCAACTGCCGGAAATCGAACTCCGCGACGGACTCGTCATCACCCAATCCTGCCGCATCAAATCCGGCAGATACCAACTCGACGCAGCGGCAGAAATCCAGGCCGGAGCAGCGTACCGGCCGGTCATCTTGATCGCCGGCGACAACCTGACGGTCGATTTCCAAAACGCCGAACTCCGCAGCACGGCTGATCCTTCCCGGCCCGACCGGTTTACCGGCCTGGGCATGGAGATCCGGGGGCAAAACGTCTGCATCCGGAACGCCCGCATCCACGGCTACAAAGTGGCGCTGCTGGCCCACGGCGGCTCGGCGGGGCTCCGTATCGAAGACTCCGACTTTTCCTACAACTACCGCCCGCAACTGCGCTCCATCCGCGAGCGGGAAGACTTTTCCGACTGGCTCAGCTACCACCAAAACGACCACAACGAATGGCTGCGCTACGGCGCCGGCATTTACCTCGACAGCTGTTCCGGCGCCACCGTGCGCAACTGCCGCATCACCGGCAACCAAAACGCCCTGCTCATGACCCGCTGCAACGACGGCTTGTTTTACAATAACGCTTTCCAGTTCAATTCCGGCCTCGGTATCGGCCTGTACCGCAGCAGCCGCAACCGCATTATGCATAACCGCCTCGACTGGAATGTGCGCGGCTACTCCCACGGCTTTTACCAACGCGGGCAGGACTCCGCGGCCCTGCTCGTGTACGAACAAAGCGACGACAACCTCTTCGCCTTCAACTCCTGCACCCACTCGGGCGACGGCTTTTTCCTCTGGGCCGGCCAAACGACCATGGACAGCGGCCAGGGAGGCTGCAACGACAACGTCATCTTTGGAAACGACTTCAGTCACGCCCCAACCAACGGCGTGGAAGTCACCTTCAGCCGCAACCGCATCCAGGGCAACCTGCTGCGCGAATGCACCTACGGCATCTGGGGAGGCTACAGTTTTGAGTCGGTCTTCATGGGCAATTACATCGCCGAATGCCGCAACGGCATCGCCATCGAACACGGACAGGACAACACCATCCGCCAAAACTATTTCGACGGCGACAGCAGCGGCATACGCCTCTGGGCCCGCGCCGAGCAACCCGCCGACTGGGGCTATGCCCAACACCGCGATACCCGCAGCCGCGACGCGCTCATCGATCGCAATGTTTTTTTGCGTGTGCGCAAGCCGTTGATCATCAATGCTTCGCAAAACATTGCCGTAAACGGCGAAAACCTGTTTTCCGGCTACGAAACGCTGCTGGAAACAACCCAACCCAATGAAAACCTGAAATTTCTGCGCAACGATATTTACGGCTCGGCGGCCCAGATCGAGCGCGTGTGGGCGCAGCCCGAACTCAGCGCCTCCCGGAACATCAATTTCAGCCACCCCGATAAACAACCGCAAAACCCCTACGCCCCGCTGGAGATCCCCTACCGCGAACTTGTGGAGCCCGACAGCCTCCCCGATGGCATAAACGCAGGCCTGCCCCCCGAACAACTCCGCGGCCGGCAATATATTTTTGTGGACGAATGGGGCCCCTACGATTTCCGCCGGCCGGAGGTCATGTTGGGTGATGTAAGCCCTGATCCTTCCGGCAAGGGCAATTATTATGTACTCAAACTGTACGGCCCGGCCGGCCGATGGCGGATGGTGGATAAAACCGGCGTGGCCTCGGCAGACCAGGAATCGGGCAGTGTACCGGCTTTCCTGACCCTGAAAAGCGCACCGGGTGCGGAGGATATTCGCGTGGAATTTGAATATATTGGTACCGAAACGGCTACGGATGAATTTGGCCGGCCGATCCCCGCCGGGCAACCCTATCGCTTTGCCTTCGAACGCTTTGAAAAAAAACTGGACTGGACCGTTCAGTTCTTCAATTACCCGCCTGGCGATACCTTGCCACCCGGCCCGGACCTATTCCAGGGAAGCCCCGCAGCGGAAAAAAAGGTTCCCGAACTCTATTTCGCCTGGTGGGGCAAGCCGGCTGAAGGCGTGCAGGAAGATCATTTCGCCACCCTTTCCACCACAACCTTCGATATCGCACCGGGCAAATACCGCATCGAGCTCACGTCCGACGACGGCGCCCGCCTCTATCTCGACGGCCGCCGCCTCATCGACCACTGGGACATACACGAACCCGCCGTGGATGAAGCCGAAGTGCAGCTCGGCGGCCGGCACACGCTCCGGATCGAGCATTTCGAGGGCGGCGGGTTTGGAACCCTGGATTTCCGGATCCGGCCGCTGCGGTAAACTATTGCATGGGTATTTGCAGCAAAGCACCTTGCCGCCGAATGCTACCGAAAGGTTCGCACCAATTAATACGGCCCTGGCGGAAAGTCGCCAGGGCCGTATGCAGTATTACTGCAGCAAAAAGAGCATCCGTTTAGTGGTGTCCACCGCCGGGACCACCGGGTCCTCCCGGACCGCCGGGGCCACCGGGACCACCAGGACCGTTACCCGGACCATCGCCGCCCGGACCATTACCGCCATGGTGTCCGCCGGGACCGTTACCGGGGCCGCCGGGACCAGCCGGGCATGGGCCTACAAAAGTGCCGTCAGCCTTGAAGATCAGGATCGTGCCGTCGGACAGTTCCACGGCAAAGACTTTACCATCGAACTTGCTGACCACCGTTTGAATGGTCTCGTTCGGGAATTTTGCAGCAATTTGATCAGCTACACCCGCCGGCAGATCAGCCACCGTCAGCGTATCGCCGCCCATGCAGCCGCCGTCGTTGGGATGATCGGGACCGGGGCCGGGGCCACCGCCCGGCAAGCCGGGGCATGGGCCTACGAAGGTACCGTCAGCCTTGAAGATCAAAACCGTGCCGTCGGACAGTTCCACAGCAAAGGCTTTGCCATTGTGTTTGCTGACGACCGTTTGGATCGTTTCGTTGGGATATTTCGCTGTAATTTGATCGACTACACCCGCCGGCAGATCAGCCACCGTCAGGGTATCGCCGCCCAGGCAACCGCCATCGAAGGGGTGGGGACCATTATGGCCCGGGCCATGATGTGGGCCGCCGGGGCCAACAACCACATCGCCGCAAGCGCCGAGCAGGGTGCCGTCGGCCTTGAAGATCAGGATGGTACCATCCGAAAGCTCAACAGCGAAGGCTTTGCCGCCTTTTTTGCTGACAACGGTCTGGATCGTAGCATTCGGGTAGAGTATTGCCAGGGTATCAACTGCAGCCTGGGGAAGGGCGTTCACATCGACGGTGTCGCCTTTCATGCAAAATGTGGGGTCGCCACCGCCGCGATCCGTGGCCAACAGGTCGCCGGCTTGCAAGTCAGTGGTGGAAAGTACGTCTTTGTTACAAGACGTAACCAGCGCGATTGTACAGATCGCCAGCGCGCCAAAGAGGAATTTCTTCATTTGTTGAACTAATTTTTAGATTGAAAAGGATAGAGTACCAGGCAAGTGATGCATCTTCTTACCGAATCGGGTTTCAGGGAAATCCGAAAACACAGGTTAGGTAACGGGATGCCCGAAAGGTTGCATGACGGATTGTTAAAATTTCATGCAGAGGCCAACATTCAGGCCGGCCGCCGTCCGGCTTGCCGATATATTGGTGTCTTTCTGCCGGGCAGTCAGGCCGCCGATCAGCACTGGTTCCAGTTCCAGGCTGAGGCTCGGGGTAATGCCGATATCTACGCCGGCCGAGGCCAGATAGCTCAGTGAAACAGCCTTCAGGCCGCTGTTCGATGCCTTTGGCGGTACATTTTGCTCGATCATCAGCCGCGGGTTCAGACACTGGATATCCGTGATCGCATTCTGGCGTTTCACGAGAATATCAGCCAGGACGCCACCCTTGAGGTGAAACCGGATGCGATTTCGCCCGGCATCAAACTTGGCGAGCAGGGGAATGCTCAGAAACTGCATATCCTCCCGGCGGCTGATCGCCAGTTCAATGTCCTCCTGATCGGGAATATGAATAGTGCTGTCCACCTCCGTTACCCGAAAACTCACCTCCAGCTGGCCGCTGGACGTATTGAGCTGATAGGTGAAATCGTGATCGTGATCTTTAGGCGGCGGCCCACCGTGTCCGTGGTGCGGGTCATTATCGCGGTCGCCGAACTGGAGTTTAGCCTGGTGGCTGGCCGAAAGGGTCGTGTATTGGTAATTCAGCCCGCTTTGGAGGCTGAAGTGCCGGTTTATTCTGCGCCCCAGGTTAATACCGGAATACCAGCTTGTGCCCTGACTGGACCGGTCTTCCCGAAACGTTTTGAACCCACCCGGTGCGGGCACGGTCTTTTGGGCCGTTATCCGGTTGCGTTGGGCCAGCAAAGCGGTGTGCGCCTCTATGGACCAGCGTCCCGGGGTTTTAAAACGAGGGATAGGCATCACTGACAGGTCCGGATGCTGAGCAGGTATTTGCAGCAAGCCCCCCCGGCCGGGGATTGGCTCCACTGCGCGCATAGCAGCACCGGAAACTGCCGGAGGCATGTCTGCTGACACAAGCGGCTCCCGGGTTGACGGTCCGGTTTGCTCCAAACGGCCGGGCAGCGACAAACCCGCTTCCGGCGCACCGGGTTGTTGTTCGGTTTGCGCCGAATGGCCGGCCGGGGGCAAACCCGCATTTGGGTCGGGGTTCCGTGGTTCGGCAAGGCGGTCTGCCGGTCCGGCGGATGAGGCAATTCCGGTATTGGGTGTAGTAGGTGGTAGTTGGGACTGCCGGATTTCCGATGATTCGCCGCTGCCGGGTATCGGAGCGACCCCGGGTTCCGTCGCTGCAGACTTCCGTGCCGTTGGCGATTTTTCCGGGACAATACGGCTGTTTTGCTGCGTTATCTGTTGCTTTAACGCATCCAGTTGGTTGCGGTAATACAAATGCTGGCAGGTAAAAAGCCCGATCAGTCCGGCAGCAGCGACTGTCAGCCACCAGCGATAGGTATATATGACGCCGCCGGCAGGCGCCGGTCCGCCGGCTGGAAGACCGGCTTCGATACCAGCCCAGAGCGCATCCGGCGGATTTTCCGAATAAGACGACAGATTCTTTTGGAGGAAGTCGTCAAGATCGTCTTTATGTAAATCGTCGTTCATAAGCATGCGAATGGGTTGTGCATAAAAGGGATTAACGGGTCAGGTTTTTTTCGAGCAGGGAGCGCAGGTAGGCCTTTGCCCGGTTCAGCTGAGATTTGGAAGTACCTACGGATATGCCGAGTTCTTCTGCAATTTGCTGGTGTGAATAACTTTCCAGCACGTACAGGTTGAGCACGGTCCGGAAACCCACCGGCATTTGTTGCATCAGGTGGATAAGGGCCTGCGGCGTGTTTTCCGTGTCAAAAACCGAGCTTGTATCGTCGTCGTCCTGGTGGCGCTCGTTATAAAAATTGCCTTCTTCCAACAGCCGGCGCTTGTGCTGCTTGATGTTTTGCAGGGCGGTGTTTACGATCACCCTTCTGATCCAGCCTTCCAGGCTGCCCATGCCTTTGTATTGGGGCAGGTCCCGGAACACCCGGATAAACCCTTCCTGCAACCAGTCTTCTGCATCGTGCCGGTTGCCGGCATAGCGCAGGCAGACCCCGAACATTTTCGCTTTGAAATGTTCATAGAGTTGGCGCTGCGCATCGCGGTGCCCTCCCGCGCTGGCTCTGGCAATTTCAAGCAGCTCTGGTTCTGTCATAAAAGATGAATCACTCCGTGAGGTAATTTTCTACGGAGAATGGTTGCATGGCCGGCCTAAAAAAATACGCTGCACACGTCGCTATTTCAGGGTTGCATCCAGTTGTTGTACCGCCGCCTCGGCCTGTTGCCAGCTGGCAAGCATACCTGATGCTGATGCCTGGCCGGCAAAAACCGCCTGTTCGCAGCGCTGCCAAACCTGTACCAGGACTGCAACGGTTTGCTCCGGCACCTGCCGCGCTGCGAGTTGTGCCTGCATGTCTTCTTTGGTCAGTAAAACAGCGTCGGTGTCCAGATGGGCAGCGACGTAGTGTTGCAGGGCTTTCAGCAGATCATGGTAGAACAAACGCGCATCCGCTTGTTGGGTTAGCGGATAAACAGCCTTGAACTGCTCACGGGCCGCCTTGAGGGTCGGACGGGGGCGGACAAAGTCCGGTTCCGGTACTACCCGAACGGGTTGGTGTTTTTTGCGGCGGCGCCACCCCAAAAACAGCCCGGTCAACAAGACAATGCCTGCAAGGCCCCCTAAAAGCGGAAGGGCAAGCCAGCTGCGCGCGTTCTTCCAGAGCGCATCGAGCGGTGAGGCGGCCGGCGGCGGCGGACCGGCAATGGTGTCCTGGGGAGCCGTATTTTGCCCGTAAAACTGCCCTGCAGTCACGTGCATGGTCACGGCTTTTTCGGCGCGCAGGGTGCGGTAGCGGCTGCTGTCCGTGTCGAATATGAGGAGTTCCGGGACAAAGGAATAGTCGCCGGGTTGCCGGGGCAAGACGACGTATTCAAGTGCCCGGGAATGGACGAATTCTTCGCCGGTCTCATATTCTTCCTCGTCTCTTGATTTAGGCTCGAAACCTTCCAGTCCGGCCGGAAGCTCGAAGCGCGGATTGGCAAAGCTGCGGGTATCGCCGTTTCCTTCGATCTGGACGCTGAGCGTGAGCGCGTCGTCGGTGGTGAGCGTGTCCTTATCGGCGCTTACCTGCCATTTATACCGCCCTACCCCACCGCTGAAATTAGCCGGCACCGGCTCGGGCAAAGGATCGACGCGGAGTTTGACCGCCTGGGTCTGCAGCACCACCGGCATGGCGCCCAACAGGGCACTCAGGCTACCCGGTTGTTCCACGCCGAGGCGGGCCCGGGCCGGGCCGATAAGCAATTCGCCGGTTTGTTGCGGGAAAAGAGCAATTTCATGCAGCACCCGGACCGCGTACTTTTTTCCGCGAATGGTCTGAAACTGCGTGCGGGTGTCGAAACGCCGGCGCTCCTGGCTGAAAAAACCGTTGAACTGCGGAAGGTCCAGAATATCGTAATCGGAAATGCTGACCTGGGTGTACAATTTGATCTGGTAATGCACCTGTTGGCCCAGCCAGGCGGTTTCGCGGTCCAGTTCGGCGCTCAGGAACAAGCGATCGTCCGAGCCGGGCGCCGTATTGGCACGCCCGGTGCGCGCTTTGCCGACCCGGATAGTCAGGGGTTGGGTGCGCAGCGTTTGGGCCGAAGTGTGCACGGTTGCAGGCCCGATCGTGTAGGTTCCCGGCATGCCGGCCTCCAGTTCGTAGCTCCAGGACTGGTGGTTATAGGTTTTGCCGTTGATAAATCCCGCGCCGCGCATTTCCGAGGGGCCGGCTGTTACGCGAAATCCGTTGAATTCGGGTGGGATAAAGCGCTGGGCCGTGGCGTTTTTCAGCGTAAACGACACCTCGAAGCGGGTGCCCTCCGGCACCTCGCGGGATGGAGCGGCAGATTCGAATGTGACGGTGCTTTGCGCAGGCAACACCGCCGGCCCCCAAAGCAGAACGCCCGCCAGCCAAGCCAGTCGCCAGAGCGAAATAATATCGTATTTGTTCACTCGCATCAGTTGACGCGTTTCGGTTTATACTTTGCTTTTTCCAAAAACTGTTGTGCGTCGCGAAGGTTCAACAGGTCGGACAAAGAAGTTTCCGGATAGCGCTTCATGTAAGCCTTCACGATCTGCCAACCCACCCAGTTCCCGATTTCACCGGGCGCTTCCTGAAAAACATTATCTGCGCTGGGGCTGGGCATAACAATCTTCTGGTTCTTGCTGTTCAGATTCTGATACAGTACGCCCAATTCCAGCAACCGCGCCCATACCTCCTGTTCATTGACATAGCAGCCTTCCATTTGCGCCCGGGTATAGCCCATTTTCATGCTGTCCGGTATGGCGGGCTGCAAGGCATCCTGCACGTACAGGATCTTGCCGTTGTTGATCATATAGTCCAGGATCTTTTCGCCGGGGGGCGGACCGACGATCTGGCTGGAAAGCGCGAGGCCGATTTTTACGGGCATGTATTCCCGGACAAACTGCCGGCGCAGGTATTGGGGGAAAACATCGGGATTGTAGCCGGAGAACTGCTCGCCCAGGAACATATCCAGGCCGATCATGACCAGCGTATCGTTGACGGCATAAGCATCGCCGATGAATTCCGTGACGGCCGTGGTGAAAACAGGCAAGGGCTTTTGCGGAAAATAATAGCGGTAGTAACGCAACAGCTGTTCCAGTTCGGGCTGCAGCCAGCGCAGGTCGGGATAAGCCGCCTGGCAGGAGTCGTAGAGCCGGCGTACCTGGGGAGCCGTGATAAAGCCCCGCATGGCATCCAGGGGCGATTCATCCGGGTTATTGGGGTCATGGGCGATTTCAGTGACAAAAAACGGCAGAAAATCCGGATATTTAAGGGCCAGCTGTTGCAGGCCCGCTTCCAGGTTTGCCGTATCCAGTGCAAAGAGATCGCGGTCGAAATGATCCAGCCGGACCTGCACGGCAATATGCGAAACATCGGGAGCATCCGAAGCGGAATTGCACCCCCAAATGCCGTAAAAAATCCCGCCAAACAACAATACTGGCCACACAACTGCGTAAAATATCTTCCTGATCATGCTCTGAAAAAAATTTCTGCGAATTTAGCGCTCCGAAACCGGGTCCCCAAACCGGATAGAGGCATATATTGATAACGCACAAAAAAACACCTCGTTATGAAAAAAATTGCTTTGACCTTCACCTTTTTCATGGCCCTGCAGTTCGTCAGCTGGGCACAGCAGGAAATTCGCTTTGGCGTTAATGCCAGTCCGACCTGGTCCTGGCTGCGCACCGACGACAAGCTGCTGGAAGGCGCCGGCTCCAATTGGGGGCTGAAGTTCGGCGTTACCGGCGAATATTATTTCGCCCGAAACTACGCCAGCTTTGTCGGACTCGGTTTTGGATTCAACCACGGCGGCACCCTGCTCAACGGGTATGCCGAAGGCGCGTTCTGGCCCAATACCGATCTGAGCGATCCGCGCCTCGATACGCTGGCAAAGGACGCCAAACTGCATTACCGGCTCACCTATGTGGAAATTCCCTTCGGCCTGCGTTTTCGCGGCGGCTCGAATGAAGACTCCCGGCTCAAATTTTACGCGGAAGCCCCCATTTTTACCCTCGGGTTTCTGACCAAAGCACTGGGCGATATCCGCGGCAACACTCCCGTTCAGTCGGAGGATGAAAATATTAAAAAAGACGTCAACAGCCTGTCGCTCTCCTGGGGCGCCGGCGCCGGCATCGAATACGAACTGGCTTCCAATGCCACCCTGGTTACAGGCCTGGTCTTTCAACAACAATTTACCGATATGACCGATGACAGCGGCGCAGTATTCGATTCGCGCACCAACACCTGGAAAAAGGAAAAATCCAAAGGCTCGTTCAACGCCCTCTCCCTGCGTTTGGCTATATTTTTCTAAAACTAAGCGCCCGGTTTAACTTTTTGGTTAAAAAACAGGTAAAAGGCTTGCGTGGAATGTGCAAGCCTTTTATCTTTGCCTTGTGTTAACCAAATGGTTAAACCAAAAAGACAAAATGGCAATACCTGAAAACACTGCGCCAGTCAACGAAAGCACCGAACAACGCATCTTTGATGCCGCCCACGAACTTTTTGTACAGAAGGGACTGGACGGCGCCAAGATGCAGGAGATCGCCGACCGGGCCGGGATCAACAAAGCCCTGCTCCATTACTATTACCGTTCGAAGGAAAAACTCTACGAAATGGTTGCCCGGGCGGTGATCAGCCGGGCCATTCCGGTGATCCGGAACCTGATCGACTCGCCCGATCCGCTGGAACAAAAGATCACGCGGTTCATTGATTTTTATATCGATCTGATCAGCCATAATCCTTTTGTTCCGCTGTTTATCATCACGGAACTCAACAAACACCCGGAGCGCTTTTTCGAGATAATACTGCCCAAAGACCTGCCGAAACCGGAACATTTTTTCCGGCAGGTGGAAGAGGAGATCGCCGCGGGCAGGCTGCGGGCAATGAACCCCCAGCACGTTCTGGTGAATATCGTATCCATGTGCGTATTCCCGTTCGTAGCAAAGCCCATGATCCGCATTGTACTGGGCCTCAACCCGGAAGAAGTCAACGTTTTTTTAGCCGAGCGAAAAGAGGAGGTCACGCGATTTGTCTTTCAGGCGATCCGGCCCTGAGCCCCTCTAACTATCATGCCATCATCCGTTAATTCCAAGATATGAAATCCATATCCATCTTCCTTTTACTCAGCTTGTTCTGCCTGGCTTCCCTGTCTGCAGCGGATACCCTCTCGGTGGAGCAGGTGCGCGCCCTGGCCCTGCAGGGCAGCCCCCTGCAACAGAAGAAAGCCCTGGCGGAAACCACGGCGGCGCTCCGCCTGCGCAACATCGACAGCAATAAGCTCCCGCGTATCCAGATTGGCGCGCAGGCCACCTGGCAAAGCGATGTGTTCGGCCTGCCGATCGACAACCCCGTTTTTAACATCCCCGAGGTGCCGAAAGACCAGTACCGGCTTTCGGCCGACGTCAGCGAACGGCTCTACGACGGCGGCGCCGACAAATACCTGCGCCGGCAACGCACACTCGAACGCGACCTGACCCTGGCACAAACCGACGTGGATGTTTTTCAGATCCGCGAGGTAGTGACCGATCTCTTCTTCAAGGTGCTGCTGCTCCAGGAAAGCGAGGCTATCCTGGGCGCATCGCTCGATCAACTGCAGGCCCGGCTGCGGCAGGCCGAGGCTGCCGTAAGCAACGGCGTAGCGCTCCGCACCAATGCCGACCAGGTGCGCATTCAGATCCTGCAGACCCAACAACAGATGGCGGCGATCCGAAGCGACCAGACGGCGCTCAAGGAAGTGCTTGCCGTCTGGCTGAACCGCAGCGACACCGGTTTTCAACTAAAAGCGCCCAACGATCCGATTGCAAGCTCGGCTGCGACAAGCATCCCGGATCGCCCCGAATACCGCCTGTTCGAACTGCAACAGCAAAATCTGCAGTTAGGGCAGGATATGCTGCGGCTCCAGTCGCAGCCCCGCGTCGAATTATTCGCACAGGGCGGTTTCGGGCGTCCCAATCCCTTTAATTTTTTTGAAACCGGCTTCAAACCCTTTGGCATGATCGGTCTGCGCGCCGTATGGACGCCCGTCGATTGGGGCAACCGCGGCCGCGAACGCGAAGCCCTGCTCCTGCAAACCAAAGTGGTCGATGCCCAACGCCAGGCCTTCGACCAGCGACTGGCCGCCACTACCGCCAAAGACCGCGCTGATATGCGCAAGGCACAGGCGCAACTGGAACAGGACGACGCCATTATTGCCCTTCAGGACGATATCGTGCGCCGCGCAGAAGCACAGGTGCAAAACGGGATCATGACCACTACCGATTATCTCGCGCAGCTTAACCTGCTCACACAGGCCCGGCTCTCCCGCAAAACACATGAGATCCAGGCCTTCCAGGCCCGGGAAATACTTTATGCCAAAACCGGACAGCAATAACCGCTGCCAGATAAAATTTAAAAATCACCATTGCGATGAAATACCTGTTTCTTTCCCTCCCGCTGCTTATCCTGGCCGCCTGCAACAACAACGGCCCCACAGCCGACGCGTACGGCAATTTTGAAGCCGATGAACTTATCGTCAGTGCGGAAGCCGCCGGGCGTATCCTCGAATTTCAACCCGAAGAAGGGCAATTGCTCGAAGCCGGACAACTGGTCGGCCGTATCGATTCAACGCAGCTCACGTTGAAAAAAGAACAGCTCCAGGCCAGCATCCGTGCCGTAGCCGCCAAAAGCCCCGCGATCAGCGCCCAACTGGCCGTTTTCCAAAAACAACTCGACGCCAGCAAACAGCAACTCACTACCCTTCAACGCGAAAAACAACGGGTGGAAAACCTGCTGAAAAGCGATGCCGCCACGCCCAAACAACTGGACGACCTGAACGACCAGATCGCCCTGGTACAGCGGCAAATGGATGTCATCCTCGAACAACGCAGCGCAACCGACGCCTCGCTCAATACGCAAAAAGGCGGCTTGCTGGCCGAGATCCTGCCCCTGGAAAAACAGATCGCCCAACTGGAAGACCAGATTGCAAAATGCCGCATCACCAACCCCGCCCCCGGCACTGTGCTCACCCGCTACGCCGAAGCCGGCGAAGTGGCCGGTTTTGGCAAACCGCTGTACAAGATCGCCGACCTGCGCCGGATGACCCTGCGCGCCTATGTGGCCGGCGACCAACTGGGCAATATCCGCATCGGGCAAAAAGTAAAAGTAGCCATCGACGCTCCGGACGGCGCCATGCGCGAGTTCCCCGGCGCCGTTACCTGGATCGCCTCCGAAGCGGAATTCACCCCGAAGATCATCCAAACCAAAGACGAACGCGTCAATCTGGTGTACGCCGTGAAAATTGAAGTGGAAAACGACGGCAGCCTGAAAATCGGCATGCCGGGCGAACTGCGTCTGTAAAATACTGCAACTATGACAACACCGGCAATACAAGCGGAACATATCTCCCGATCCTACGGCACGGTACAGGCGGTGAAAGACGTCTCCTTTGCCGTACGGCAAGGCGAGATCTTCGGCCTCATCGGTCCCGACGGCGCCGGAAAGACCACCTTGTTCCGCATCCTTACCAGCCTGCTGCTGCCGGACAGTGGCCAGGCCACGGTGGACGGGCTCGATGTGGTAAAGGATTACAAGGCGCTCCGGCAGCGCATCGGCTACATGCCCGGGCGCTTTTCCCTGTACCAGGACCTGTCCGTAGAAGAAAACCTCGGCTTTTTCGCCAATGTATTCGGCGTGCATATCCGCGACAACTACGAACTCATCCGCGATATTTATGTCCAGCTCGAGCCCTTCAAGGACCGGCGGGCCGGCGCCCTGTCGGGCGGCATGAAACAAAAGCTGGCCCTGTGCTGCGCCCTGATACACCGCCCCCGTGTGCTGTTCCTCGACGAGCCGGGGACGGGCGTGGACCCGGTATCGCGGAAGGAGTTCTGGGATATGCTCCGCCGCCTGCGCGAATCGGGCATTACCATACTCGTCAGTACACCATACATGGATGAAGCCGAGCTCTGCGACCGCGTGGCGCTGATCCAAAAGGGCGGAATTATGGCCATTGATACGCCGGGAGGCATCGTGGACGGTTACAGTCGCCCGCTTTTTGCCACCCGGTCCGACGATATGTACCGCCTGATCCGCGATCTGCGCGCCATGGAGCCGGGTGTCGACTGCTATGCCTTTGGCGAATACGCCCACCTGGCCCTTCCGGCGCCGGCAGCCAATACACCGATGACGCATGCCTGGCAAGGCAAGCCGGAGCAGTCCGCGCAAAACATCCGGGAATTCCTTGAAAACCACGGCCATACCAATATAGAGGTGCTGCCCACCCGGCCGAAAGTGGAAGATTGTTTTATTGAACTGATGAAAGACTGATCATGGAACACGTCATAGCTACCGAGCAGCTCACCAAAAAATTCGGCGACTTCACCGCGGTGGACGCCATTACGTTTGATGTGGCGCAAGGAGAAGTATTCGGCTTTTTGGGCGCCAACGGCGCCGGCAAAACCACCGCTCTGAAGATGCTCACCGGCCTGCTCATGCCTACCAGCGGCAATGCCACTGTAGCCGGTTTCGATGTGCGCCGCAACCCCGAACAGGTGAAACGCCGGATCGGTTACATGAGCCAGAAGTTCAGCCTTTACGAAGACCTCACGGTGCGCGAGAACATACGGCTGTATGGTGGTATTTACGGCTTAAAACGGACCGAAATTAAAGAAAAAACGGCCGCATTGCTGGGAAAGCTCAACCTCGGGCCCTATGCCGACCAACTCGTTTCAGGGCTGCCGCTGGGCTGGCGCCAAAAACTGGCCTTTTCCGTGGCGCTGCTGCACGAACCCCGCATTGTGTTCCTCGACGAGCCCACCAGTGGCGTGGACCCTTTCACCCGGCGACAGTTCTGGGACATGATCTATGAAGCAGCCCATGAGGGCGTCACGCTTATGGTCACCACCCACTATATGGATGAGGCGGAATACTGCGACCGGGTGAGCATCATGGTCGATGGCCGGATAGAAGCCCTGGACACCCCCCGAAACATGAAAAAGAGTTTTGGCGCCGCCGATATGGACGAAGTGTTCCGGATCCTGGCGCGCGGCGCCTGAAATGTCGTCTCCCGCAGCCCGGGACACTACGAATCAGGGATTTCCAACATATTGACAAATCTTAAACATGAAACAATTCCTGGCATTTGTCATCAAAGAATTCCGGCATATTTACCGCGACCGGCGCACCATGATGATCCTTTTTGGCATGCCTATGATACAGGTGCTGTTGTTTGGCTTTGTGCTCACCAATGAGGTCAAGGATGCCAATATCGCCCTGCTCGATCCCTCGCGCGACGAGGCCAGCATCCGGCTGACCAACAAGCTGGTCTCCAGCGGGTATTTCCGTATTGCAGAGGACCTGCACTCGGCCGACGAACTGGAGCCTGCCTTCCGGAAAGGAAAGATCAAACTCGCACTGATCTATCCCCCCGATTTTGCCCACCGGCTCGACCATAACGGTACTGCCCGGCTACAGCTCATCGGCGATGCCAGCGATCCGAATACCGCCACTACCCTGATCAATTATGCCAATGCGATCATCCTGGATTTTCAAATGGAACGCGCAGCAGAACATCCGGGCAATGGTGCTGCCATGCCCGTTATCACTGCCGAATCCCGCATGCGGTATAATCCGGAGCAAAAAGCAGTCTTCAATTTTGTTCCTGGCGTGATGACCCTGATCCTGATGCTGGTATCGGCGATGATGACTTCCATTACCCTGGCGCGTGAAAAAGAGCTCGGCACCATGGAGGTATTGCTGGTATCGCCGCTCAAACCCTTCCAGATCGTGCTTGGCAAAACGGCTCCCTATCTGGTCCTGTCTTTCCTGAACACTATTTTGGTGGTATTTGTCGGGATGCTGGTGTTTGGGATGCCTATGCGGGGGAGCTTTTTGTTGCTCGGTTTTGAGTGCTTTCTTTACATGTTCGTGGCGTTGTCGCTGGGTATTCTGATCTCTACCAAGGCCAAATCCCAAATGGTGGCGCTGTTTGCCTCGGCGCTGGCGCTCATGATGCCTACGATCATCCTGTCGGGCTTTTTGTTTCCGCGCGAAAGCATGCCGCTCTTCCTGCAGGCCATAGGCACCCTGTTCCCGGCCACCTGGTTCATCCCTATCATCAAAGGCGTAATGATCAAAGGCGTGGGGCTGAGCTATATCTGGAAAGAAACCCTCATCCTGGTCGCTATGGCAATCGTTTTTATCGGCCTGAGCGTCCGGAATTT
>CAYVDV010000060.1:0-16642 GCA_964450465.1 uncultured Saprospiraceae bacterium | reverse complement strand
ACATTTGGTCGCAGATCAAACGTAATTTACAAAGACAACAAAAAGCATCCCAACGCATAATGCAGGAGATTTATATTTAATGACTATCCGGTTATTGTACCCCAAGACCCTCACCTGCAAGTGGTACGCTTGCTCTACATTTCTTGTGGCACTTTCGCCACTCTGGACTCACGAGCAGTCCGCGTTTAATGTTTGGCCTTGGGGTACAATATTCGTATTTTATAATGGAAAATATTTGAGGAGATCGAGCCCCGGAAGCCTAAAATCAGTCGCTAACCATGCGTATATTTTTCCTGTCTGCTCAACACCGTGACCTGCTAAATTGATATGGCCAGAATATTTATCACCGGATCAGCCGATGGGCTGGGACAATTGGCGGCTCAAAAACTGGTGGAGAAAGGCCATCAGGTCGTGCTGCATGCGAGAAATGCGCAACGCGCTGTGTATGCAAAAAGCAAAGTGCCCGGCGCGGAAAAAGTCCTGATCGCTGATCTGTCAGACATCGAAGAAACAAAAAAACTGGCTTCGGAAGTAAACGGTCTGGGGCGTTTTGATTCCATTATTCATAATGCCGGAGTCTATCATGCATCAAGCCAGTTGATTTTTGCCGTAAACACCCTGGCGCCTTATATGCTGACCTGCCTGATCAAAAAACCGGAACGGCTGATCTACCTCAGTTCCGGAATGCATTTGAGTGGCAAGCTGAATCTGAAGAATTGGGATACCGGCCAGATCAGTTATTCGGACTCCAAACTGCACTGCTTAATATTGGCCAAGGCCGTGGCCCGCAAATGGCCGGAGGTATTTTCAAACGCAGTTGATCCGGGCTGGGTACCTACCAAAATGGGAGGGGCCGGCGCACCGGACAACCTTCAGAAAGGTTACGAGACACAGGTATGGCTGGCGGTAGGGGAAGATGCCAAAGTCAGTGGCTGTTATTTTTTCCACCAAAAGGAAGCGCGCTATTCCAACGAAGCCGACAATGCCGACCTGCAGGATCAGTTTCTCGCACGATGTGCGCAGATTACCGGCGTGCGTTTCCCCGGATGATACACGCTCTGGAGCGAAGCGGCCCGCTTCGTCCAAATTGGGAAATCAGGATCAGCCTTCCGGCAAGGCAGTACTTATTCCGTGCCGCAGAAAATGTCGCCGCTATCGCACCAGCGTCACATCCCCTTCATACAGAATTTCCTCCCCGTCGATGAACTCGATCACGGCGTAATAGCCGAATACCGCCGGATTGAGTTCCTGGCCGTTTAGCTTGCCGTCCCAGCCGTAAGCCGGGCTGTTCGGGTCGAAGTTGTAGTATTCGTACACGAGTTCGCCCCAGCGGGAGAAGACCTGGAAGGTTTTGACCTGCTTCACACTCTTCGGGTCTGCGTAGATCCGGAAGATATCGTTGTCGCCGTCGCCGTTGGGCGAGAAGACGTTCGGAATATACACGTATGGCTCGCGGTCCACCACCAGCAGCAGGGCCGCATCGTCTTTACAGCCGTTGTTGTTGATAATGGTGACGCGGTATCGGGTGGAATGCAGCGGCGTAGCGAGCGGGTTCAGACAGGTGTCGCAGTCCAGCCAGTCGGAAGGCGTCCACTGGATCATGCTGAGCTCGCTGGCCGGGATGTTCACCTCCGTTTCGATCTGGTAACTTTCGCCCAGGTGGATGACCACCTGCGGATCCAGGGTGATCTCGAACACCTGTGGCTCGTCGATGGTGGCCTGTACACTGGTTTCACAGCCGTTGGCATCCTGCACAAGGATCGTATAGTCGCCCGGATTCAGGTTGGTGAAGAACGGCTGGGAGCTAAAGTTTGCATTGTTCAGCGAATAGTGCAGCGGCGGTTTTCCGCCGATCACGGTATCGACCACGATAGACCCCTTGTCGCCCACGCAGGGTGGGTGCTTTACCGTAACCAGCGCGACCGGATCGTCGGGTGAAATAAGCACCTGATCGGTATCTGTGCAGCCGTTGCCGGGGTTGGTGACGAGCAGGGTGTAGGTGCCCGGCTCGTTGATCTCCGGCGCGGCGGTGTTGGCGCCGGCTACAAGCACGCCGTCGCTGGTCGACCATTGGTAGGTCAGGCCGGGGGCGCCGCCGGAACCGCTGCCGTCAAGGTAGGCGGTTTCGCCAAAACAATCGATACTGAACGGGGCGCCGGCATCGGCCACGGGAAGGGCCAGGTCGGCCATTACCTGGGTACCGAGCGAATTGGTGCAATGGCTCACCGGGTCGGTCCCGATCAGGACGTAGTTGCCCGCTGTTGTGACATTCAGGCTGGCGCCGTTGCCCACGATCGCAGTGTCGGGTCCGTTTACCAGCCCCCAGACGAACTGTATGCCCGGTATCGATGATGAGCCCGAGAGCGTCACCGAGTTATTGATGCAGTTGATCGTGGCCGGCGTGTTAATTGAAAGCGGAGGATAGCCCAGGTTTTCGTTGATCTCGATCAGGGCCGTATCCGAACAGAAGGTCACCGTGTCCTGGATCACAAATTCGTAAATACCCGGTGCATCGATGGTCAGCATGGTGCCCACGGCATACGTGTTGCCGTTGTAATACCACACGGAATTGGCGTCGGAGGTGCCTTTGATATCGCCCGACAGGATGATCTGGCTGATCTGACAGTCGAGAATATCGTTCGGGTCTGCGAGGATCAGGGCTTCGGGTTGATTGGTAAGGTCGAGTACTTCTACTTTAACGGTGTCGGCGCAGCCGTTGGCAGTGACGATCAGGGTGTAACTGCCCGCCGCACCGGCGCTGACGGCAGCTTGCGCGGGGTTGCCGATGATCTGGCCGCCTGCGGTACTCCATTGAAAGGCCGAGCCTGGAACGTCGGAGCTGCCCGGCAGGCTGACTTGCGATACGGCGCAGGAAAGCGGCCCGGGTTGCGGCACGTCTGCTACCGGTTTTTGTTGGAAAACGATCGGCGTGCCTGCGCTCACCACCGTGCAGAAGTGGCTCAGCAGGACGTTGCCCGAGCCATCGTTATTGCCGGCGGCCGCCGAAATATAATAGGTGACGCCATAGCTCATTTTTGCCGGGTCGAAACAAAACTGCGGCTGGTTGCTGCGCGCAATCTCGTTCACGATCTGGTTGCCGGAGCCCTCATGCAAAATGAATTGCAGCACATCGTCCGGTTCGAGGTACTGGCCGATAGGATTGTAGTTGGCGTCGATGCAGCCCGGTCCGCAGAGGGAGAGCGTATTGCCCTGCATAATGCCCAGTTTGGTTTCGCAGGCAATGATGCTGATCGTGAAATTGCAGTTGGTCGTACAGCCGTTGGCGTCTGTAAGCGTGACGGCATAGCTGCCCACGCCGAGGTTGCTGATCGGGAAAACACCGGCGTTTACATTGGACTGGCTGGTTCCCGGCGACCAAACGACCTGATACGGCGCCACGCCGCCCGAAAGCGTCAACGCAGCTGCACCGTCCGTGGCGCCCGGGAAGCTCACGTTGCTCGACTGGGCGCAGGCGAGCTGTACCGGCGCTGTGGGTTGCTTGATCTGGAAGGTAGCGACGGCTTTGCAGCCCGCCGTATCCGTTACCGTTACATTATACGTGCCGGCGGGCAGGTTTGCCGGGTCTTCCGGGTTGCCGGCGATGCCGGGCGACCAGTTGAAGCTGTATGGCGCTGCGCCACCTGTGGGTGTCAGGTCTATTGCTCCGGTATTCTGGCCGAAGCAAAGCACGTCGGTAGTGCTGGCGTTGACCGAAACGGTGCCGGTGATATCCGATATGGTAAAGGAGGCGGTGTTAGTGCAGCCGCCGCCGCCATAAACAGTGACGGTGTAGGCGCCTGTAGCCAGGTCAGTGATAGCTGATGTCGTTTGCCCGCCGGCCCAGGAGTAGGTATAGTTCAGCGTTACAGGAGTCACATTCAGACTGATCGCGCCGTTGTCGATCACGCAGGAACTGGTGGGTGTCAGCACGGCGGCGATGTCGGGAATGATCACATCTTCCGGCACCACATAGGAGGCAGTTGTTGTACATCCGTTGGCGCCGGTGACCGTGACCATGTAGTTGCCGGAAGCCACCCCGCTCAGGTCTTCGATCGTAGCGCTATTGGACCAT
Source organism: uncultured Saprospiraceae bacterium (assembly GCA_964450465.1). Classification (GTDB taxonomy): domain Bacteria; phylum Bacteroidota; class Bacteroidia; order Chitinophagales; family Saprospiraceae; genus M3007. Next base: position 12,570 of record CAYVDV010000060.1, on the reverse strand, counting down.
TTGAAGCTATAAGGGGAAATGCCGTTGCTGATCGTCAGGTTGATCCCGCCGCTGCTTTGTCCGCACAAGGCTGCGTACACGCTGTCGGCGATTTGCGGCAGCAGGGTGTTGTTGCCCACGGTAAAGGTGGCGGTATTCGTGCAGGATCCGCCGCCGTTGACCGTGACGGTGTAACTGCCCGGCGCCAGGTTGCTCAGGTTTTGAGCGGTTTGTCCGCCCGACCAGTTGAAATTGTAAGTCAGCGTATTGGGCGTCACGCTGATATTGATGCTGCCGTTGGGCGCCACGCAGGAATTGTTGTCTGTAGGAATGCCCGAAATAGTCGGTGTGACCACATTTTCCAGCACGTTAAACGTTTTGGTAGCGGTGCATCCGTTGGCGCCGGTGACAGTCACTGTGTAGGCTCCCGATGGCAATCCGCTCAGATCTTCGCTTGTTGCATTGTTCGACCATTGGAAGCTGTACGGCGTCGCGCCGGAGCTGATCGTCAGGTTGATGCTGCCGCTGCTTTGTCCGCAAAGTGCGGAGCCTACGTTTTCCGAAATGGAGGGCGGCAGCGCGTTGTTGGCCACGGTGTAGCTGGCGGTGTTGGTGCAGGTGCCGCCGGCGCTTACCGTCACGGTATAGGCGCCGGGCGCCAGGCCGTTCAGGTCTTCGGTATTGGCTGCATTCGACCAGTTGAAGCTGTACCCGGGTCCGGCGCCCGGTGTTGCAGGGGTAAGGGTCAGATCGATGCCGCCGTTGTTTGCGACGCAGGAGGTATTGGCCCCGGGAGTACCGGCAATGGCAAAGTTGATGGCGCTGGCGGGTACCGTTGCCGTGGTGGTGGCTGTGCAACCGTTGGCCCCTGTTACCGTGGCGGTGTAGGTGCCGGCTGCGATGTTGTTCAGGTCTTCGGTATTTTGGCCGCCGGTCCAACTGTAGGTGTAAGGCGTTTGGCCGCCGCTGATGCTGAGATCCACGGCGCCGTCGTTCAGGCCGCAAAGTTCAGGCGTGATCGCCTGGTTGATCGATGGGTAGGTGAGGCCGTTGTTTACCGTAAAAGAGGCTGATGCTGTGCAACTGCCGGTTTCGGTGACCGACACAGTGTAGGTGCCTGCCGGCAAATTGCCGATATCCTCGGTGATGGCGCCGGTGGACCAAATGTAGGTGTAAGGGCCTGCGGGGGTAACCGTCAGGTCAATAGAGCCGTTATCGGCAGCACAGCTGGTCAGGGCTACCGTGAAGCCGCTCAGGCTGAAGGTAGATGCGTTGTTGGCCACGTTAAGGGTGGTATCGGCGGTACAGCCGTTGCCCAGGTCAGTGACGGTTACAGAGTAGTTTCCGGCGAGAATATTGTTCAGATCCTGGGTGGATTGCCCGCCGTTCCATTGGTAGGTGAAATTAGTTCCCCCGCCCCCGATCGTCAGGTCGATGGCGCCGTTACTGAGGCCGCAGATCGCCGCGGTTACCGCGGCGCTGATCACCGGGTCGGAGGTATTGTTGGTCACGGCAAAGGAGGCCGTGGCGCTGCAGCCGGCGCCCGCGCTGACTGTGACGGTGTAGCTGCCTGCCGGCACGTTGCTCAGGTCTTGCGTGGCTGCCGCGTTCGACCAGGTGTACGTATAGGCAGCGGCCGGGGTGGGGGTAATATCCACCGCGCCGTTGGCGGCCGCACAGGAGGTGTTTGGTGTGGGTGTGCCGGTAATGTTCACTGCCAGGGTGCTGTTGGTGACCGTGGCAGAGGCCGTCGCCGTGCAACCGAAGAATCCGGTGACCGTCACGGTGTATGTACCGGGCGCCAGGTTGTTCAGGTTTTGCGTATTGGCACTGTTTGACCAGTGGTAGCTGTATGGCGAAGAGCCGCCGCTGGCCGTAAGGCTGATGGCGCCGTTGGTTTGCCCGCAAACCGCGGGCGTACTGGCGATCGACAGGTTGGGCGGGGTGGTATTGTCGTACACGTCGTACGTCGCTTCCGCGCTGCAACCTATTCCCAGGGTAACGGATACGGTGTAGGTGCCGGCCGGGACGTCAAAGATGTCCTGCGTGGTGGCATTGTTCGACCATAGGTAGGTATAATTGCCGGTAGGATAAAGGTCGATGTCGATAAAACCGTTCGGTGACGTGCAGGAGTTGTTATCCGATACCGTTCCATACACCTCAATAACGACCGTTTCGGCCGGTACATCCACGAAGGCCACGCTGCTGCAACCGACGGCTGTGGTGACTGTTACGGCATAGCTGCCAGCCGGCAGATTGGAGACATTTTGAGTCAGGGCGTTATTCGACCAGTGATACGAATAGGGTTCCACCCCGTCGAATACCTCCAGCTCGATTGCGCCGTTGGCAAAACCGCAGGTAGCTGCGGTGATGTTGGGGAAAATGTTGGGTAACTCGGATGCGTCGTCAATTGTAAACTCGGCAGTTTCCGTACAGCTGCCGCCGGCACTGACGGTCACGGTGTAGGTGCCGGGCGCCAGGTTGTTCAGGTTGGGCGAATTGCTGCCGTTCGACCAGGAGATCATCAGGTTGGGCGGATCCAGGTCCAGCATAATGGAGCCGTTGTTGGTTATGCAGGAGGTTTTCGGATTGGCCTCTCCTGCGAGGAAGATCGGAATGTCTTCGTTGTTCACCTGAATGCCGTTTTCCGAAGAACAGCCGTTGGCGCCGGTTACCGTCACGAGGTAAAGATCCGGTGGAATATTGTTGAGATCCTGTGTGGTTTGTCCGCTGGACCATTGGTAGGTGTACGGCGGGACCCCGCCAAATACCGAAAGGTTAATGCTGCCGTTGCTCTGACCGCAGGTTGCATCCACGGCGGTGAAAGAGAGGTCCGGCACATTAGGATCTTCCGGCACGGTGAAGGACTCCACTGCGCTGCAGGCACCCCCTGCAGTGACCGTGACTTCATAGGTGCCCGAAGGCAGGTTGTTGAGGTTGGGAGTGTTTGCTCCCGTTGACCACTGGTAGGTATAGGTTCCCGGAGGGGATATGCTGAGCACGATACTGCCGGTGCCGGTGCCCGGATTACAGGAGGTGTTGGCTACGATGTTGGCATTGACGTCGATAGGTGGGTTGTCGTTATCCACCGTAACCTCGGTGCTGCTGGTGCAGCCATTGGCCCCGGTGACGGTGACGGTGTAGGACCCGGCAGGGATATTGTTCAGGTTGGTTGTCGAGGCTCCGGTGGACCACAGGTAGGTATAGGGCGCTATGCCACCGGAAACCGATAAATTGATGCTGCCGTTGCTCAACTCGCAGGTGGAGGAAGTCGCATTGGCATTGATATTGGGTTCGTTGGGTTCGTCGTCCACGGTGAATTCCGCCGTTTCCACGCAGGAGCCGCCGCCGTTGACCGTCACGGTGTAGCTGCCGGGCGGGAGGTTACTCAGGTTGGGCGTGCTGGCGCCTGTTGACCAGGAGTAGGTGTACGAGCCCGCCGGGGAGACGTTCAGCGTAATGCTGCCGTTGCCGCCGGTACAGGTGGTATTGGAAAGGACGGTGCCGTCGATCGTAATCACCGGGTTGTTGTTATCCACCGTAATATCTTCCGTGGTGCTGCAGCCGTTGGCGCCGGTGACGGTGACCCCATAGGTGCCTGCCGGGATATTGTTCAGGCTGCTCGTCATGTTTCCATTCGACCACACATAGGCGTAGGGCGCTACGCCGCCGGATACCGAAAGGTTAATGCTGCCGTTGCTCAGGTCGCAGGTAGTCGCCACGACATTCGCATTGATGCTGGGTTCATTGGGTTCGTCATCCACGGTAAACTCGGCCGTTTCCACACAGGAGCCGCCGCCGCTGACCGTCACCGTATAGGAGCCGGGCGGGAGGTTGCTCAGGTTGGTTGTGCTGGCCCCCGTCGACCAGCTGTACGTATAGCTGCCGGAAGGGGTAACATTCAGGTTGATACTACCGTTGCCGCCAATGCAGGTGGTATTGGAAATCACGGTGCCGTCGATATTGATCGGCGGGTTGTCGTTATCCACGGTAATGTCCTCAGAGGCGGTGCAGCCGTTTGCCCCGGTGACGGTGATGCCGTAGGTGCCGGCGGGAATATTGCTCAGGTCTTCGGTCATTGCGCCGTTGGACCAGGAGAAGGTGTACGGCGTGACGCCTCCGGATATAGAAACGTTGATGCTACCATTGCTCATGTCGCAGGTAGTGCCCACTACGGTGTAGTTGATCGCCGGTTCGTTGGGATTGTCGTCCACGGTAAACTCGGCTGTCCCCGTACAGGTAATGCCGGAGGTGACGGTGAGAATATAGGTCCCTGGCTCCAGATCGCTCAGGTCTTCCGTGGTTGCTCCGTTCGACCAATTGTAGGTGTAGGTACCCTGTGGAGTTACGTTGACGTTGATACTGCCGTTGCCACCGATGCAGGTGGTGTTTGCCACCACCGTGCCGCCGATATTGAGGTTGATCTGATCGTCGCCCACGTCCACCGTGAGTGCCTGGGAGCAACCGTTGACATCCGTGATCGTCACGGTATAGGAGCCGGGCGGAACATTCGCCAGGTCTTCCGTGGTTTGCCCGCTTGCCCATTCGAACATGTAGGGGGCCGTACCGCCGACCGGCGTTACGTTGACGGCGCCGTTGCTTTCTCCACAAATGGCATTCGTGGCGACTATGGTCGATTTCAGGTCGATGATCGTAACCTGCGCAGTGCCGGAAACCGTGCCCGGGCAGTTGCCGTTGACGGCCGTGACACTCTGCAGCGCATAGGCCCCACCCTGGTTTACCTGGAGTGTATAAGGGTTGTCGCTGGTCTGGATCGGTGGCTGCGCTGCGCCGCCGATAGTATAGACAAATTGCCAGGGACCCTCTCCCGTAAAGTTTACAGTGAGGTCTATTGTCGCCGATGAGCCGACGCAAAGCGTACCTCCACCGGAAAGGGTGGCCGTGGGCGTGGGTGTCACATCCACGGTAATACAAGAGTTGGTCGGATTGGAATAACACAGGTTTTCCACATCCACACAGAGCTCCACCGGCCCGCTTGCGCCGCTGGCCCAGTTGATGGTGACGTTGTTGTTGTTGGTCACTACGGTACCGGCGCTGGCAGGATTTAGGGTCCAGTTATAGATCGTGGCGGCATAGACGGGGTCAATATTAAAACTGGAATTGCTGTTCGCACACGCGACAGTGGGCCCGGTTATCGGGCCAGGATTGTTGGGTGCCACTCCGACCGTGGAACCGGAAAGCACGTCGATGGAATAGTCGCACACGTTGCCTGCGCATCCATCGAGCACGAAATAATAGATCTGGCCGATCACGAAGTTGTTCGCCGTTAGAATAAACGGATTGGTGGTGCATGCGCACTGCAAGTCCATAGGGATCCAGGGCGTACCGCAACCGGCGTATATTCCGCCTTGCAGGCCCATCATCCCGCCTGCCGAGCAGTTGCTGGGTGTAACCTGGATCGTGATGCTGGTGGAGCCGGCAAAAAAAGCGAACCATTCATCGTTGTTCAGCTGCCAGCCCGGGCAACCGGGAAAGTTCTGCGTCGTGTTGTTGTTGTTGATCGTCGCGCAGTACCCATCGAGGTTTTCACAAAGGATCGGCGCCTGCGGACAGGTGTTGCCGGGCTGCGGAAAACCGGGAGGAGGACATTGGGCAAAGAGGGAAGGGGTTACGCCTGTCAGCAAACAGGCCAGCAGAAGGTAGTGGATTTTCATGTTTGAGCAGCAATTCTCCTAAAAGATAGGGTATTAAGGTGCAAATGTATTTTTTAATAAAATTTGGCCAATAAAAAATTATACGGCAAATACCTGCCATGCACCCGGAGAAGCATAATAAAGAATATTCCGATATAATCTTTTCACAAGAGATAACTCGCATCGGATCTTACGGTTACAGATGCAGATTTTCCGATAATGCTGTTTCTTTAGGCTTCTTTCCACACTACAGAATGGTCTGAATGCCATGAAACATTTTAACTACATCCTTCTATTACGGCTTTTTCTGCTTCTGGGTTGCGTCAGCACCAGCCAAACGGGTTCCAAAAACGAAACAAAAACGCCCTTTCTCTGGGAAAATGCCAACCTGTATTTCCTGCTTACCGACCGGTTTAACAACGGCGATCCCGGCAACGACCTGCAGTTTGACCGAACGAAGCCGCCCGGCAAACTCCGCGGGTTTATGGGGGGCGACCTGAAAGGGATCACCCAGAAGATCAAAGCGGGTTACTTCGACCAGCTGGGCATCAACGCCCTGTGGTTCACGCCCGTTGTGGAGCAGATACACGGCGCAACGGACGAAGGTACCGGCGTTTCCTATGGGTTTCATGGCTACTGGGCCAGGGACTGGACCCGCCTGGACCCCAATTTCGGCACCGAAGCCGACCTCGCCGAACTGGTGCAAACCGCGCACCAACACGGTATCCGGGTGGTTTTTGATGTGGTGATCAACCACACCGGCCCCGTTACCGAACAAGATCCCGTGTGGCCCGACACCTGGGTGCGCACCGCTCCGCAATGCACCTATACCAACTATGCCTCCACCGTTACCTGCACGCTGGTCAAAAACCTGCCCGATATCAAAACGGAAAGCAACAATGCTGTGGATCTTCCGCCCTTTTTGCTGGAGAAATGGAAACAGGAAGGCCGGCTTGAGCAGGAACTGGCCGAACTGGATGCTTTCTTCCAGCGCACCGGATACCCCCGCGCTCCGCGTTTTTACATCATCAAATGGCTCACCGATTACGTCCGCAAATACGGCCTCGACGGCTATCGCTGCGATACCGCCAAACACACCGAAGAAACGGTGTGGGCCGAACTGCGCAAAGAAGCCGATATTGCTTTTCAGGACTGGAAAAAAGCGCACCCGGATCAGGTACTGGACGACCAGCGTTTCTACATGGTCGGCGAGGTGTACAACTACGCTATTTCCGCCGGCCGTCAGTTCGATTTCGGCGACCGCAAGGTGGACTTTTTCAGCCAGGGGTTTGACCAGCTGATCAACTTCGAATTCAAAGGCGACGCCAATAAAGACTACGAAACCCTCTTCTCCAAATATGCGAGCCTGCTCCACGGCCCCTTGCAAAACAAGGGCGTGCTGAACTACATCAGCTCGCACGATGACGGCGGCCCCTTCGACAAGGAGCGGAAACGCTGCCTGGAAGCCGGTACGAAACTCCTGCTCTGCCCGGGTACAGCACAGGTGTACTACGGCGACGAGACCGGCCGTGCACTGATCATTCCGGGCACCGAGGGCGACGCTACCCTGCGCTCCTTCATGAACTGGGACGAATTGGCCGCCAATCAGGCCCGCAACGGGGTCCCGGTGCAGGAGTTGTTGGCGCACTGGCAAAAACTCGGCCGCTTCCGCAGGGCGCACCCTGCTGTGGGCGCCGGAGTACATACTATGCTGTCGGAAGCCCCCTATGTGTTCAAGCGGACCTACCGCAACGGCAATTATTCCGATGCCGTGGTAGTTGGACTCGACCTGCCCAAGGGACAAAAAGAACTTGGCGTACAGGGCGTGTTTCCCGACGGCGCCAGATTGCGCGACGCTTATTCCGGAAAAGAAGTCAGCGTGCGAGCCGGCAAGGTGACCCTGAGTACGGAATTCGGGGTAGTGCTGCTGGAAAAAATTGGCCGCTTGCAGCCTGGTGACTGAAGTTTAAACACGCTCTAACAGGTTGGCAAGAGGAAAGGGACGGATTTGCCCTACTAATTGGGGTTTATTTCCGACTTTCGCGATTCCATCAAATAATTCCACTATGTTTTCAGCAAATACCTACCAAGCCCGCCGCGACCGGCTCAAGCACGACCTGAAATCCGGCCTCGCGCTCTTTTTGGGCAACCAGGAAGTCGGCATGAACTACGCCGGAAATACCTATCATTTCCGGCAGGACAGCAATTTTCTCTACTTCTTTGGCCTCGATCAACCTGGTCTGGCCGCCGTGATCGATGCGGACAACGACCGGGCAATTCTTTTCGGCGACGACCTCAGCATCGAGGACGTTGTCTGGATGGGCGCACAGCCCCGCATGAAAGCGCTGGCCGAACGGGTGGGCGTGTGGGAAGTGCTTCCCGCCAAACGCCTGGTCGGCTTTCTGAAAAAAGCGCGCCGCTCGGGACAGACCGTTCATTTTCTGCCGCCTTACCGGGACGACAACAAGTTGCTGCTGAAAGAAGCGCTGAACATTCCCCTGCCCAAACTAAAGACCGCGGCTTCGGAGGCGTTCATCCGGGCGGTAGTAGCCCAGCGGGCGCACAAATCAGTGGAGGAAGTGGCCGAAATGGAACACGCCGTCAACGTCACCGGCGCCATGCACGTAGCCGCCATGAAAGCGGCCCGCGAAGGCCAGGTCGAAGCCGAACTGGCCGGCCTGGTGGAAGGTATGGCCGTAAGCAGCGGCGGCAACCTCTCGTATCCCGTGATCCTGAGCGTCAACGGCCAAATCCTGCACAACCACTACCACGGCAATACCCTGGCCAAGGGACAAATGGTGCTGGGCGACTTCGGCGCTGAAACGGCCATGCACTACGCCGGCGATATCACCCGGACCTTTCCGGTGGGCAAAAGATTCACCGCCAAACAAAAGGAGATCTACGAGATCGTGCTCGATGCCGAAGTCAGCGCTATTCACTCGCTCCGGCCCGGAATCACCTACAAGGAAGTACACCTTGCCGCCGCCCGTCGCATGGCCGAAGGGCTCAAAGGCCTGGGCCTGATGCAGGGTAACCTGGACGAAGCGGTGGCACAGGGCGCCCATGCGCTCTTTTTCCCGCACGGCCTGGGGCACATGATCGGTCTGGATGTGCACGACATGGAAGATCTGGGTGAGCAGTATGTCGGGTATGCCGAGGGCGTCACGCGCAGCACCCAGTTCGGCACGGCCTACCTGCGCCTTGCCCGCGCGCTTGAGCCGGGTTTTGTGCTGACCGTGGAGCCGGGACTATACTTCATCCCGCAACTGATCGACCAGTGGCGCCGGAAAAAGATGTTTACGGAGTTTATCAATTACGCCAACGTGGCCAAGTACCGAAACTTTGGCGGCATCCGGGTGGAGGACAACGTCCTGATCACAGAGCATGGCCACCGGGTGCTGGGCGACCCGATCCCGAAGACGGTGCAGGAAGTGGAAGCGCTGCGGTAAAACGACCGGGCATCTTTATTTTGAATGCGCCACCCCCATCTCGGCCATCAGCGCCAGCCCGTAGTTCCGGATCGTATCGATCACGGGAATGGATTGCTTTCCCCGTTCCGTAAGACTGTACTCCACTTTGGGCGGCACAACCGGGTACACGGTACGGGTGACAAATCCGTCGGCTTCCAGTTCGCGCAACTGGGCGGTAAGCATCTTGTGCGTTACCCGGGGGATATCCTTTTTTAACTCGCCGTACCGCATGGTGCGGTCTTTCAGCCGCCAGAGAATGGGCATTTTCCAGGCGCCGCCGATGCGGTCAAGTGCAAACTCGACGGGGTTGTAGTACAATTTATTCTGGTGTAAAAACTCCGGCATGATTCTTAATTCATTGATTTACAGTTTGCTTTCTAAAAAGTTAGTATAGCACTTTGAGGTAACTATATTGTCAAAGGTAGTACATGGACTGCATTTTTGCGGCATTGTTTCATTCTAAACGTGTTCTACATGAGTGCAAGTCTCAATATTACCCGCCCCAAAAAAATCGCCCTTATTGCCGCCAATGCCTCCGTCAGTCAAACAACCGGCTGGCCGATCGGTTTCTGGTGGGCCGAACTGACCCACCCCTACTGGGAGTTTACCGAGCGGGGATACACCGTCGATATTTACTCCCCGGATGGCGGCGCCTTGCAGGCGGATGGTTTCAGCGACCCGGAAGACGCCAGCCAGTACTCAGCGCACGACCTGATCTCCCTGGGTTTTAAAAAATCACCGCAACACGCCGCCCTGCTGGAAAACACGAAGCCGATTTCCGCCATTAACGTTGCCGAGTACGACGCGGTATTCCTCACCGGCGGGCAATCGCCGATGTACACCTTCATTGACAACGAACCCCTGCACCGCCTGGTGGCCGAGTTTTACGAAAAAGAGAAGGTGGTCGGCATCGTTTGTCACGCCGCCTGCGTCCTGCTGAAAACCAAAACTTCGGACGGCAAGCTGCTGGTGGACGGCAAGACCTGGACGGGCTTTGCCAACGAGGAAGAGCAATTTGCCGACAACTTCGTGGGCAAACGCATCCAGCCGTTCTGGATCGAGGACGAAGCGAAGAAACTGCCCAACACCAATTTCATCACCGGCGGCATGTTCAAGGCCTTTGCCGTGCGCGACGGCCGGCTGATTACCGGCCAGCAACAGTTCAGCGGCGCTGCAGCAGCGCGCATGGTGATCGAAGCCTTAGGGGTGTAAACAGTCCGGGTCATGCGTTTTCTTTTTTTTCTTATCGCCGGCTTTTGCAGCAGCGCGCTGTTCGCCCAGCTCAATGAAAGCGACACCCTGCTGCTGCAATACCGTGTGGCCCTGACCGGCCACATACAGACCGGGAATCTGGAAGCCCGGGCGCTGGTCGGGCGACTCGACCTCAGCGTTGCACCCACGGATCGCTGGGCTATTAAAACGCAGAATACCGCCCGCCATCAGGCCTTTTACGGCAAAAAGGCAGACAATGATTTTGGAAGCCAGAATTTTGTCTATCTGGGCCAACGGCGGGCGGTTTACCCCTTCGCCATGGCTTTTCTGTCCGGCAATTACCGGCGGAAAATCGATTTCCGCTGGTTTGCCGGTCCCGGATTGACCTGGCAGGCTTTGCGCCGGCCTGGGCAGGTGCTGAAGATCTCCCTGGCTGGCGTGTACGAAACCACCCGCTTTGCGGGTCAGCTGTATAATTTCCCGGAATACAATGGCGACGACCGGATCGGCGTCTGGCGTGCTACCGCCCGGGTGAATGGGCAGCACCGCATTCTGGAGAAAAAACTGCGTCTGTCGTATGAGGCCTACATACAACCCGCTTTTAACCGCAGCAATAACTACCGTTGGCTACTCGATGCCATGCTGGAGGTACCGCTTTGGAAGGGTTTGAATGTAGCCGCACATTTCCTGTACACCCATGAAAATGTGGTCATAGACTCTGTGAAGCCGGACGATCTGATCTTTACATTTGGATTGACGTTTCAGGGTAATTAACCAGTGTCCTTAAAAACATCAGGAGTCCGCACGCCGTTGGCTCTGCTGCCAGATTATTCGATTCTGCAAGGAATAAAGTAGGTTTGCATCAGAATCTATTATACAAACCCACCGATATGAATAAAAGCCGCATCGAAGCCTTCAGCGACGGCGTGATTGCCATTATTATCACGGTCATGGTGTTCGACCTGAAACTGCCCGAACTGGCGGAAGGGTTCACGGATCAGGATGTCTGGCATGCGTTCCTGGGCCTGCTGCCCAAACTCGGCGCCTATTGCATGAGTTTTGTGGTACTGGCCATCATGTGGCTCAACCACCATGCGATGTACGACATGATCCAGCACAGTACTTCGCACCTGGTGTGGTACAACCACCACCTGCTGTTCTGGATGTCCTTGATCCCGCTGCCCACGGCATTTCTGGCCAATAACCCGCTGTTGCCGCAGGCTTGCATGTTCTACGGCGTTGTGCTCGGCGGCAATGCACTGGCATTCATGTTGCTGCGCTGGTATGCGGCGGTTCGGCGCAAGATCATGCCCTATCACCCGCGTTACCACCGCAGCAATATTATCTCGACTACCCTCTACTTCTCGTCGGCGGCCCTGGCGTTCGCATCGGTATATCTGTCGTATCTGATCTTTATCGCCATCCCGGTCTGGTACTTTCTGCCGGACAAACTGCACGCCGAAGGGGAGCAGTAACAGTGGATAAGATAGTACTGCGACCTAAAAGAATCCTGAAACAAGTACTTAAAAACACCACACATGAATATTGCAATTATCGGAACCGGAAACGTTGGCGGTGCATTGGCGCAGGGCCTGGCCCGCGCGGGGCACCGGATACGGCTTGGCGTGCGCGACCAGGCCAACTTTAAGGGAAAAGATCTGCTGAATGCGTCGCCTGACATCACGGTGCACCCTGTTGAAGAAGCCGTTCAAGCATCGGAAGTGGTCATCCTCGCTGCGCCGGCACAAGTAGCCGACGTTGTGGCCCGTTCGCTGGGCGATGTATCCGGTAAAATCGTTATTGACACTATGAATGGCATCTTTGCCCGTCCGCAGGGCTTTGCCAATACTACCGACGCCATCCTGGCCCATTGTAACAGCACCGACGTGGTCAAATGTTTCAACAGCACCGGCTTCGAGAACATGCTCAACCCCCGCTATGGCGACCAGGCTGCCGATATGTTTATGGCTGGCGACAGCACCCGGGGCAAATCCGTAGCTGCGCAACTGGCCCGCGACCTGGGCTTTGGCGAAGTATGGGATTTCGGCGGGCTGGATAAAGTGACCCTGCTGGAACAACTGGCGTTCTGCTGGATCAACCTGGCGATCATGCAGAAACAGGGGCGGGGAATCGCGTTCAAGGTGCTGCGGCGCTGAGGGGGAAGTGCTTTGTAGTGTACGTTGGCGCGTGTTCACTAAACTGTGTCACACAGTTTAGTGAACACGCGCTAAGACGTATTAATTCTGCTTCCCCGG
>CAYVDV010000059.1:15914-16677 GCA_964450465.1 uncultured Saprospiraceae bacterium | reverse complement strand
GGGCGTGGAACAGGTGTACGTCGATTACTTCACCCGCGCCCAGGAATACGGCCGGCTGAAAAAATCGGGCAAGCCCTACCGCAAAGACCTGGAAATGGAAGCCCTGCTGGAGATCCTGGAGAGTAAGCGCTTTATCACCTGCCACTCCTACGTACAGAGCGAGATCACCATGCTGATGCGGGTGGCCGAGCGTTTCGGATTCCGGGTCAATACTTTTACGCACATTCTGGAGGGTTATAAAGTAGCCGATAAAATGGCCAAACACGGCGTGGGTGGCAGTACCTTCAGCGACTGGTGGGACTACAAATTTGAAGTCTATCAGGCTATTCCCTACAATGCCGCCATTATGCACGAACAGGGCGTAACCGTAGCCATCAATTCCGACGATGCCGAAATGGCCCGCCGCCTCAACCAGGAGGCCGCCAAAGCCGTTATGTACGGCGGCGTCAGCGAGGAAGAGGCCTGGAAAATGGTGACCATCAACCCGGCCAAACTGCTCCGTGTGGACGATCGCGTGGGCAGTGTGCGCGCCGGCAAAGATGCCGATCTGGTGCTCTGGAGCGACAACCCGCTCTCGGTGTATGCCAAAGCGGAAAAAACCTGGGTGGACGGCGTCAAATACTTCGACCGCGAAGAAGATGCGCAAATGCGGGAATGGCTGCGCAAAGAACGCGCGCGGCTCATCCAAAAAATGCAGGCCGAGAAAAAATCCGGCAACGGCGGCGGCGAGCGGCCGAATTCCCGGCCCCGCGAGCTTTACCAT
>CAYVDV010000059.1:13096-15904 GCA_964450465.1 uncultured Saprospiraceae bacterium | reverse complement strand
GTGTGGAGGATGAAGGGTAAACACCTTACTTCCCCAGCCACAATCGGAACGCTTCCGCCTTTTCCCGGCTTACCAGCACAGGATCCTTGCTCATCGGATCCTTGAGGCTCACCTTGAGCCGGCTGTTGGAGTAACTGACCACGTCCCTGATGGCCGGGAGGGCGACAATGTATTGCCGGTTGAGCCGGAAAAACTGCTGCGGATCGAGCATGTCCTCCAGTTGCTCCAGGGTGTACTCGATGGGGAGTTTCCGCCCGTTTTGGTGGCGGAGCCACACGATCTTGTTTTCTCCGAAAAAAAAGTCAATCGCTCCGGCATCAATGGGGGTGAGGTGCTCGCCAATCCGGGCGAGGAAGCGGGTTTTGTATTGGCGGGGCTTCAGCATGTCCACCATTTGCCGGATGATGGCTGGGTCCGGGGAAGAAGGGCCCTGCAGCTGCCGCAATTTGGCGAAAGCCCGGGCGAGATCGTCCTGATCCACGGGTTTGAGCAAATAGTCCACACTGTTCACCTTGAATGCGCGGAGCGCGTAGGCGTCGTAGGCGGTGGTGAAAATGATCGGACAGTTTACCTTCACCTGTTCGAAAATATCAAAGCTGAGCCCGTCGGCGAGCTGGATATCAAAAAAGGCCAGGTCGGGCGCCGGATTTTGGCGAAACCAGTCTATCGCCCCGGCTACGGTGTCCAGCGTGGCCAGGATTTCCACGCCGGGTTCAAGCCGCTGCAGTTTTGAAATCAGCCCCCAGGCTGCGAGGTCTTCGTCTTCGATGATCAATACGTTCATACTATCCGGTTTTTGAAGCAACAGGAACGTTCAGGATCGGGATCGTGACGGTAAAAAAACCGTCCTTATCCGAGATAGTCATTTCACGGTCCGAGAGCATTTGGTACCGCGCCTGGATATTGGCCAGGCCGACCCCGGTTGATTCTGTGAGCGCAGTACTTTTAGGCTGGAGGTTGTTGCGCACCACGAGGCAGTTATCCTCCTGGAAAATTTCGATCCGCAAGGCTTTGGCTTTGGATGCTTCATTGTGCTTGAGCGCGTTTTCCACCAGCATTTGCAGGGTTAGCGGGGCAATCAGGCCGCGGGTGGTCTCCGGTATGCGGATCTCGGTTTGGAGGCTTGCGCCGAAACGGGTATCCATCAGGAACAGATAGGCGCGCAGGATATCGAGTTCTTCCTCCAGCGGCACCGCTTCCCGGTCGCGGCTTTCCAGAATATAACGAAACACGGTCGATAAACGGCGGATGAACTGCTCAGCCCGGTCGGCATCCTGATGCACCAGCGAAGCCAGTACATTCAGGCTGTTGAACAGGAAATGCGGGTTGACCTGATTTTTCAGGGCTTCGTACCGGGCGGCGATCTGTTCTTTTTTCAAACGCTCGGCTTCGATCAGGGTCGCTTTCCAGCCCAGCAAGAACCCACGGCCGTGCATAAAAATGGAAATAAAGAAGGTGATGGCCAGCGGTATGCTAAAATCCCGCAGTTCCAGGCTCCTGAGCAGTGCCGGCAGGTTCCAGCCGTATTTTGTGCCCTGGATCAGCCAGACGATCAGGATCCAGGCCAGGCAGGTGTACATTACCGTAATCCCTGTAGCCAGCAACAGGCGCCGGACCGGCGCTTCCGTCCAGCTGGCATAGCGGTCGGGCAAGATGCTCAGGTAAGCGTTTCCCTGCCACAACACCGCCATACTCAGGCCACTTCGCCAATAATAGGCCCACAATAACTCCCAGCCTCCGCGTTGATACACCTGCAGGGGGTTGGCGAAAACGAGCATGCCGCCGATCCCGCCAAATACAGCGATCAGGCAAAAATCAAGCAGAAATTTTTTTACTGCGGGAGTCATTGTGGGTGGTATTGATTGCCAGAGGGAATGAAGTTACGCCGTTTTTTTTAACCACTAATTGCCTTTTACCTGATCCAGGTATTGTGCATTGGCGTTTTGGCCCCAGTGCGGCAATAGTCCCCGGCCGGACTCTTTTTCAAATAACTGCGCCGCTTTTTCAAACCAGGGTTTTGCATTGGCCGCGCCGCCGCCATAAAACTCGGGCATATTGAGCACATAGGTACCGCGCAGGAAGGGCGCCCGCGGATTGCCGGGAGCCTGTGCCGCCGCCCGTTCAAGCGCTGCAAATACCTGCGGCGAAATCTCGGCGCCCTTGGCCATGGGGTTTTCCATCAGCCGGCCGATCAGAATATAGGCCTGCAGGACACCGATCTCCGATTCGCCGGGCGCCAGGGCTTTGGCCTTGTCGAGGCAGGCCTGTGCCAGATCGACGGTGAGCAAGGCTTTGGCCGGATCCTGCTGGAACAAAGGGAAGGCCACCATCAGGTTACTGAACGCAGCGTAGTACTGCGGCAGCCATTCCCCGGGTTCTGCTGCGGCAATGCGGGCGAAGGTATTGGCCAGTGCCTGAAAATCAGCCGGGCCCGCAGCGCTGTCAAACCGGGCTACCGCATCGGCCATGGCCGCGTTGTACTGGTCGTTCTGCGCAAATGCAAGGGTGGTGGAAAGGCTCAGGAGAAAAACAAACAGATGTTTCATAGCGTAATTTATTGATGATGTGGTGAATGATGGACGTTGTGGTTATTGGGGATATTGTGAGGTCATTATAGTCATTGGGGACATTGTGAGGTCATTTATGGTCATTGGGGACATTGCCGCCCCGCTTGGTGTTGTCACCAAGCGGACTTGGGGCCAATAAAGCAATCATAGCAATAACATATTAAATATCATCTGTCGTGACGGCTGTTGCTTTGTAGCGCTTTGCCGCCCCGCTTGGTGTTGTCACCAAGCGGACTTGGGG
>CAYVDV010000059.1:9513-12996 GCA_964450465.1 uncultured Saprospiraceae bacterium | reverse complement strand
AGCAATCATAGCAATAGCATATTAAATATCATCTGTCGTGACGGCTGTTGCTTTGCCGCCCCGCTTGGTGTTGTCACCAAGCGGACTTGGGGACATTAAAGCAATCATAGCAATAGCATATTAAATATCATCTGTCGTGACGGCTGTTGCTTTGTAGCGCTGTCCGAAATTGATGAACAGACCGATGAAGAGAAAGCGTTTGGCGGGCGGGGTGATGGCGCGGGCAGGGAGTGTGCCGCTGGCATCGGGCTCCGTCCCGAATTGATAGCCATAGACCTGCCGAAAGCCCGGCAGATTGGTGGCCGAAACATACAGGATGGTGAAATGACCGAAGATATTGGTCAGGTAACTGGCATTTACACTCAGGTCGTGGTAGACCGGCGTGCGGCCCTGCAGGAAACCGGTGCGGTTGGGGTCGTGATAGGGCCTTGGCGACTGGAAGGCATAGGTGGCCCCGAATGCAGTATTCCATTTCGGGAACCACTGTTTATACACCAGCGAGGCATTATGCGCAGCGGCAAATGCCGGAATGGCGGACACGGGGAAATCGCGGTAATTGCGCCGGGTGTCGAGCCAGGAATAGGCTATCCAGTAGTCGCCGTTTTTTATGGTCTTTTGATCGCGAAAGAACAAATCGATCCCCTGTGCGTAGCCGCTGCCGCTGTTGTTGGTAAGGCCGTTTGCTGCATCGGTTTTGACCAGATTTGCGTAGGTTTTGGCATATGCTTCTACCCGGAACGTGAAGCCGTCGCGGATACGCTGGTAATTGAGCATAAAATGGGTAGCGCGTTCGAAGCGGAGGCCGGTGTTGACCCGCAGCAGTTCGTATTCGGGCGTTTGGTAAAATTGCCCGGCAGCGAAGGCGATCTGTTCGTTTTTGCCCAGCACATAGGCTGCCGAAATGCGCGGCGCAAGATTGGCACGCCCCAACAAGGCCGAATATTCGCTGCGCAGCCCGGCGCGCGCCACGATTTTGCGGGAGAAATAAAGATCCGTTTCTGCAAAACCTGCGGCATAGTGCTCGTTGCGCAGGGTGGAATAAGCCTGACTGTTTTCGTCGGTGTACATTTCATCAAACTGCCCCTGGAGATATTCAGCGCCAAATTTCATTTTAACTTTTTCGCCAAAAGGCCTCGTCAGGGCAACACGCAACTGGCCGGATTGCTGTTGCCGGTCGTTTTGAAAGCCGGTGCGGATGCGATCCCTGTTGCAGGTGTACGCGCCTCCGGCAAAAAGAGCCCATTTCCCGTTCAGAATATCCCGGTACGAGAGGTTGGTGTACACATTATCGGCCTGCAATTGAAGCGGGTTGGTTTCCTGCGGCTGAAACGGGTCGGGATAGTGCATTTCCATCCGGGCGCGGTTGACCGAGGAATACATTTTGAACATACCTTCTTTCCCGGTCTTTTGGCGATAGATGAGCTCGCCGCCGCCCGATTGCGGCGGGGTGATCCAGTGGATATTTTGCGAAACCAGGGCAAAGTAGGGCGCCAGGTTGGTAAAGGAACCCGATACGGAAAGCGAACGCTGTTTCCAGCGTTGGGTATGCGCCAGTCCCGGCCCCACCGACATCAGAGAGAGTCCTGTGGTCGTTTGCGGCGCCAGATCCTCGGTGTTCAGGATCAAGGCAGCGGACAGTGCCTGACCATACTCTGCGGAGTAGCCGCCGGTAGAAAACTGGGTGCCTTTGAAAAGAAAGGGGGAAAAGCGGTTCCGCGCCGGAACATTGGGCACCGAGCTGTTGTACGGGTTTTGCACATACAGCCCGTCGATAAAAGTGCGGGTTTCGTAAGCAGCCCCGCCGCGCACGAGGATCTGGCCGGATTCTCCGTTGCGCGTAGTACCGGGCAGGGTGCTGATGGCGCCGGCGATATCGGCGGTGGCACTGGCCGTGAGCGCAATGTCGATGGGGCTGAGCACCACAGCACGGCGGCGGTCGCTGGCCGCTTCGAAAGAGCCGGCAGAGATCACCACTTCCTGCAGAGCCGCGGCATTTTCGCGGAGGCGCGGCTGCAGGTCCAGTACACCACCACTTAGAGTCAGCTCCTGCCGGAAGCTGTCGAACCCGATACAGGTGATCAGGAGAGTCCGTTCGCCGATTGCCTGGGTATGGAACGAAAACTGTCCGTTCGCGTCGGTGCTAGCGCCGTCGTATGTGCCGGGTATCCAAACATTCGCCCCGATAAGCGTGTCGCCGTGCGTAGAAAGCACGTTGCCCCGGAGAAGCGTCTGGGTCTGACCTGTGCAGGACAGGAACAACCATAAACCGAGAAAAAAACAGGTACGCATAGGCAAATCCGTTTGTTGGATAGCCCAAAGGTGCAGGAGTACACCAGCCGGAAAAATTTTTGGGAACCGAGCTGCCGGATTGGCGCTGTGAAGTGCAGTGAAACCGGAGTGAACCGCAGGCCGTATGGCTTGCAATGAACAGATGTTATTTCATAAGAATGACGCTCCCGGCAAACAGGATAGCAGAAGGGGCATGACGCGTAGGAAAGGACAAAGCGGCACAGGGAAATGTTGGTAAATGTAAGGTTGTCCAACAAAATGACCTAGTTATACGATTATCCTGCATACTTGTTAGTTTGCCCTTGACTTCATGCGCAAATGAACGGTATCTTTAAACAGTTTTTTAAACGACGCTCCTCTACCGTTTGCACCTAAATTTTACCTGGTATTCGGAAAAAGCCGGTTGCGGTACGATAAAAATTGTTGTTGCGCACTAATTCCTTTCATTGGGCGTGCAGAAGCCGGCCCAGGTTTCTGCACGCTATTTTTTATATTGTATGCGTATATTTTTATTTATTCTGATAATATTCCTGCCTCTGTTTTCCATTGCCCAGAAAGAAGACAACATCTGGATAATGGGTATTAACAAATTAAACTATATCCAATTTTCCAACGATACCTTATCTGCCCAGGCGCTTAACAAGGACATTCCCTTTTTCGGCGCCTGTGCAATAGTATCCGATTCTACCGGAAATCTGTTGTGTTATTCGAACGGGATAAATATTTATAATAAAAATCACCTGGTAATGTTAAACGGGCAGGGGTTTCAATCGCTGAACCAGTTCCCATTTGGCTATCCGTTTAACCAGTCTATACTACTATTACCTGTTCCCGATACAACTGGTTTGTACTATTATGTTCATGGCACACATTTGCTGACTGACATTACAGTAGTTGCGACTCAGCTTTCATATTCAAAAATTGACTTTAACAGTAATATTTTGGGTAAGGTTATTCAAAAAAACATTTCTATTGAAAACACATCGGATACCCTGAACTTAGGTCATCTAACTGTTTTTCGACATATTAATGGTAAAGACTGGTGGTTAATAACTTCCAAATATGGTACAGATCAATTTAGGAAATTCCTTATTACCAAAGAATCCATCAAGTATATCAATGATCAAGCGGTAAGTAATATGATACAAAATGGAGATGGCAAATTCATAACTGCCAACTTTCAGAATTTCGCCA
>CAYVDV010000059.1:0-9503 GCA_964450465.1 uncultured Saprospiraceae bacterium | reverse complement strand
CAATACGAGCTTTTCTCCATCAGGAGAATGGTACGCCCGATATATTGATTATGGACCGACACCAATCACTGCCGGAGAACTTTACCTTTTTCGTTTTGATCGGGGCACTGGTCTATTATCTGACCCTGTTTACAAACATTTCCCAGCCCCCGAGTATTTCGGTGGAGTGGCATTTTCTCCAAATTCCCGGTTTTTATATCTCTCAAAATACGATAAAATACTGCAGTACGATCTTTGCGCCAACGACATACTTGCTTCCGAAACTGTGGTGGCTGAATACGATGGCGCAATGGATGGCAACGGTGTGCCGCTCCGGTTTTACGGTTTGCAGTTGGCGCCGGACAACAAGATATACGGTAATATTCCCGGTTTCAATTCTCACTATTTACACGTAATCGATCAGCCCGACCTGCCCGGTCTGGCCTGCAATGTACTTCAACATGCCGTTTATCTGCCGGCCGACAACTTCGGTACGCTGCCCAATCTGCCGCACTACCGCTTGCGGGAGGGGGGCATTGACTGCGACAGTGTAAGCGCAGGCGTAACGGCGCCGGATGCGGCGCGCGTGCCTGAAATTCGGGTATGGCCTGTACCCGCTGCGGATGTACTGCATTTTTCGGCCTCCGAGCAACTGGAAGCCCTCTGCACGCTGCGGCTTTTTGACGGCCTGGGGCATTTGGCGCTGGAGCGCCGGGGTATTTATCTGAGCCCAACCGCAACAGTAGCGCTGGAGGCTCTACCGCCCGGAGTGTATTTTTATACTTTGGAGACAGACGACGGGACGCCGGTCAAGTCGGGCAGGGCGATACGGACACGGCCTTAATACCGCCCCTTCACGGTAAATAGAATGTATCCCCTTCGGCTGCAATACCTACCTGGAATGGAAACCGCTTGTTTTCCAGAGCGGATTTCAGCAGGTAGTCGAGGTGCTCGTCGGTGTGGGAGGGGTCATGGTGAAAGAACAGGACTTTCCTGACCTGCGTGAGTTGGGCAAACTTCAGGGCATCCTCCATGGAGCTGTGTCCCCAGCCGACGCGGGGTTCGTATTCCCCGTTGGAGTACTGGGCGTCATGCAGCAGGACATCCGCGCCGAAAGCCAGGTCAAAACCGGAGGTCCATTCCGGGTTCATGGGAAAGTTTGACGAGCCCAGGGCGGGTTCGTGGTCGGGAATATAGGTCAGCACGGAGCGCCCGTTTTCAATCCGGAAACCGACCGTCGGCCCGGGATGGCAAACATAGGCCGACTTGATTTTCAGGGGGCCTATGTCAAATTCGCTGTGGTCGATTTCAATCAGATTAGGTTGGGAGGGCAGGTCCTGCAGGCGGATCGGGAAAAGCGGCGGCGACAGGTAGCGTTGCAGGCGGGCCTGCAGGTTTTCATTAATGCTGGTGGGGCCCCAGATATTCACCGTCATATTCGGATTGTACAGCGGCAGGAAAAAACCCAGTCCCATGATATGGTCCAGGTGAAGATGCGTCAGCAGGATATCTACCCGCTTGATCCCGGGGGGGAAGGCATTGCCCAAACGCCGGATACCGGAGCCGGCATCCAGGATGATCATAGTGTCGCCTTCGGTGACCTGCACGCAGGAGGTATTTCCACCGAAATAATTATTCTCGGGACTGGGTGCAGGAATTGAACCGCGAGTACCCCAAATGGTAATATTCATGGTTCGTTTGTTTGCCAAAAGATCGCCACGGCGCCCAGGAACCGGTCGGGGCGGCCGATGATCGGGTAGGCGGTCACTGAAATTTCGCTTTTTACGCCGTGCAGACCTTCAATCCAGAAGGTGCCGTGGGCGGGCTGCCGGTGCATGAGCGTTTTCACCAGCGGCAACATATCCGGAGGCAGTTCATTGCCGGCCTGATCAACCGGTTTGAAAATGGTGGCCCACTCTTCCACGGGCATTCGCCCGGTTTCTTCGAAGCGTTTGCCCAGCAGCGTTTCGGCGGGTTCGTTGAAAAAAATCAGGTTTCCTTCCGGATCGGTCAGGAAGATCGGAATGGAAAGGCAGTCGGCAAGTTGCCGGCTCAGTATAATTTCAATTTGGTTTGCTGCCATGCACAAAAGGTTGTGGGTTGAAAATCCGCTTTGCAATGTTAGGGAAATAATGTTAAGGTGCAAAACCGGGCATACTTCTTTCTGTTTGGCAGCCAAATAAAGCGCAAAACCGGGAAGATCATTGCGACCTTCCCGGTAATAAGTATGAAGTATTTTTTCTTTTGGCCCGCAGTTTACCAGCCGCTTATCTTTTGGCCATGCCCGGCTTTGCCAATGCCGTCCGGGTGTGGTACGCGGCACTCAACTCCAGGTCATAGGGTTTGACCTTTACCTCCTGAACAATGGTTGCATAACCGGCCCGGATAACCAGGAAATAGGAGCCGGGGTCTACAGACAGGGCTTTCAGGTCGATCCCTGCGGCGAAGGCAATTTGGCAGTTCAGTTGTTTTTCCCAGCGTACTTCGCCGTTCAGGGCAATCATTTGGATGCTTGCCCGATATTCCTGCAGGTTGGCCAGCTGTACCCAAAGATTGCGCGGATCCACGACCGAGATACGGGCAATCAAATTCCGGACGCCTCCGGCTACCAGGACCAGGCCTCCTGGCGACTGCGCCAGGGTGGATTGCTCAAGGAGGACAAGCTCGCCCTGATTGAGCTGGAATGGCCGGCTTTGTTGTTCGCGGTTGTTGGCGACGCAAAAGCGATAGGCGCCGGAAGGGAACTGGCTCAGGTCCACCTCCTTGTTATGGCAGATTGCTTTTTTGATACTTTCCCGGTACCACTCCTGCCCGTACAGATCACAGATGCGGATTTCGGTGTACTGGTTATCCAGACCGTTCAGCTGGTACAGGATGGTGCCCGCTCCATTGCCTTTTCCCAGGGTTATGGAAAGTCCGGTTGACGGGGCAACAGCCAAAAGGACGTTGCTGCTGAATGCGAAGGCAGCGATAAAGAACATTTGCTTTTTCATAAGGATAGATTTAGCAGTGAACTAAGTGTGCAAGGTCAAAAAACCTTGATGACACAAAGGTGCAAGGTCCACCGGCCGGCGTGCGAGGACATATTTCCCAAGGTGCAGGACAGATTCGTCAAACACCGGGACAAATGTTGCATACACGGTAATAGTAATGTATTTACGGAGAAGATTGCCGTTCCCGCCAGGCTTGCGGCGTGATACCAAACTCCTGTTTAAACACCCGGCTGAAGTAAGCCGGATCGTTGAACCCGCAATCGAATGCGATCGAAATAATGCTCAGGGCGGGATTTTGCAGCAATTCTTTGGCCTTGTTCAGGCGCACGTAGCGGATAAAGTTCAGGGCGGAAAGTCCGGTGAGTGCCGATAATTTCCGGTGAACCTGCGAGCGGCTCATGGCCAGTTTCCGGCAAAGCCGTTCTACATCGAAGCCGGCATCGTTGAGATGGGCCTCTACTTCGCTGCGGACCTGCTGCACGAAGGCATGGTCAAACCCGTTGAGCGCCGGGATGTCCTTTAGAATAATTGCGCCTTCCGTCAGTCCGGCGGCATTAAGGTAGTGGGCTTGCAGGATTTCCCGGTTTTCCAACAGTTTCCGGACCCGCAATTGCAGCTCCTCCTGTTGGAATGGCTTGGTCAGATAGGCCTCCGCGCCATGTTCAAGACCTTCCATTTTCGAACTGTGATCGGCTTTTGCTGTCAGCAGGATGATTGGGATATGGCTGGTTCGGGAGTCGTTTTTTAGGGCCCGGCATAATTGAAAACCATCCATGCGCGGCATCATCACATCGCTGATCACGATATCCGGGGTGATTTCGAACGCAATTTCCAGACCTTCCTGTCCATCCCGGGCGGTAGCAAGCAGGTAATCCGGCAGGCAGGAAGCGAGGTAAGCGATCACATCGGTGTTGTCTTCGACCAACAGGATCAAGGGCGCTCCGGTATTTACCGAAGGCACCTGGGGGGCGATGGGCGAAGCGGTATCGGAAAGGTCCCGGCCGCTCCAGGGTTCCGGTATTGCCGTTTGCGCCGAAGGCTTGGTTTCAGCCGTACGGGTAACGGGTAGCATGACCATAAACTCTGTGCCCCAGCCCGGACGACTTTGTACCTGGATTTCGCCACCCATCAGCCTGACTAACTCCCTGGTCAGGGCCAGGCCGATACCCGTGCCTTCTCCTGGCCGGGTGTGGGTATCATCGACCTGATAGAAGCGGTCGAATATGTAGGGGAGCTGATCTTCCGGAATCCCGATGCCCGTGTCGCGCAAACGGAGGACTGCTGTTTCGGAAAGTTGGCTGCTCCCGGTGGCCGTTTTTTCCAGTTGGAGATCGATATAAATATCCCCATTCTCGGGCGTAAATTTCAAGGCGTTGGAAAGCAGGTTTGCAGCGATTTGCCGCATGCGCTCCTCGTCAAAATCCATGGTCAGTGATTCGAGCGCACTCAGGAAATGGATCCGGATATGTTTTTCCTCCGCCACCGAATGGAACGACTCGACCACATACCGGAGGTAAGCCACCATATCCCCCAGGACAGGATGCAGGGCGATTTTCCCGCTCTCCAGTTTGGCCAGGTCGAGCATTTGATTGACCAGATTCAGTAGCCGCCCCGAATTGCGCTGGACAGCCAGAAGCACCTTGCGGATCTCGTCGTCCAATACTTTTTCCCGCAGGATGCGTTCTACAGGGCCGATCAGCAGGGTAAGCGGCGTGCGGAATTCATGGGTAACATTGGTGTACAATCGCGTTTTTACGATATCCAGTTCGCGCAGGCGGATGGCCTCGGCGTGTTCCAACTTGCGGCCCAGTTGAAAGCGGTAAAGTCCGTACAGGGCCGACAAGACAAGCAAGGCGAAGAACGTCCGGGCCCACCAGGTTTGCCACCAGGGCGGCAGTATGATCACCCGGAGCTGACACTCCTGCAAAGTGTTTCCCAGGCTGTTCTCACCGCGCACGCGAAAAACGTATTTCCCCGGCGGTACATTAACATACGCAGCCTCCCCGTCCCGCAGGTCGCTTCGCCAGTCCCGGTCGTAATTTTCCAGAATATATTCCAGTTTGCTCCATTTCGGGCCGCCGTATTCAAAGCTACTTACCTGAAGTGCAAATACGTTTTGTTGGTGTGGCAGGCGGATTGCATCCCGCTCCCATACCGGCCGTTCCAGGATCGGCGTCTCGCCAGGGACAACGCGTTTCCCCAGCACCTTCAGGTCGGTGATCACCAGTGCAGCGGGGTATTTTTTAATATCCTTGCGGATATCCCTCGGATCAAAAGCATGAAACCCGCCGGCGCCACCGAAAAACAGTTCACCGTTTTTTCCGCTGCAGGCGCCGCTGAGCCAGGGTTGAGGATGCGGAGAGTCGTGCACCCCGTGAAAGGCGGAATAGCCAAAAAAAGACTCTTTCTGTGGATCCAGCCGGATGATTCTGCCTTTGGAAAACATCCAGATATTGCCATCGGCGCCGGGAAGCATTTCGGTTATGGCATTGGCAGGCAAAGAGCTGTTATTTACTGTAAAATACTGCAATTGCCGTGTTTTGGGATCAAACTTCCGGATACCGTACGGAAAAGCCGAATACCAGAAACAACCGTTCCTCTCTTCCACCACTTTTTCCAGTTCACCGATGATGCCTGGCGGAATAAAATGCTCGAAAATATCTTGTTGAGGGGAACGGCCAGGCCGGAAACGGTCGAGAAACATGGGATAGCGTCCATCCATACCATTGCTGGAACCACAAACCCATAGCTGGCCCTGGCTGTCTTCAAACACCCCCTCAACCAGATTATTGCCCAGGCTCAAAGCGTCTTCTTCGCGATGCATATAACGAACCGGCTCTTCCTTGCCCGGATCGAAGCGGTAAAGCCCGTTGCCATAAGTTGGAATCCAGACCTGACCCCTGCGATCGGTGTACGGCGGCCATACCGGCCCTGGGAGCATCCTTGGGGCAAAGCGTTGATCGGGGCGAAAGGTCCTGTTGCCCTTTTCGGCGGGGTCCAGAAAGTACAATCCGGTTTCGGTGCCGGCCCAAAGTTTGTTCTGCCGGTCTATGCTCAGGTCAAAAAGGTCAAAATAGGTAAGTCGCTGTACAGCGGGCTCGTAGGTGTATCGCTGGAACAGATTGTTCTCCCGGTCAAAACGAAGTACTCCGGTAAAATCACCGATGACTTGGAGCCACAAAATCCCGTTCGGGTCTTCGGCTATGCCGGTAACTGCGCATTCATCTGTACCCAGCACGGGGCGGAGGTCGTAAAAAGGAAAGAGGTTATTGGTGTTATGGACCCGGAATACCGGCCCGTTGTCGCCGCAGGCAAGCCAGATGCTGCCGTCGCGGGCCTGACAACCGTGCCATAGTGAAATGACCGGGAGTTTTCCGGGTTTTCCGGCGACTTTTTCAAAATGCTCCGTTTTTCTGCTCGCCGGGTCATATACGTCCAACCCGCCTTCCACGGCGCCCATCCAGAGGCGGCTCTGTTGATCCTCAAATATAAAGGTCATGTGCTCAAACATGGGGAATACATGGTCGTTGTATCGGAGCGCCGGCCCGCCCTTGCGGAGGTATTCCAGCTGTTGCCCGCGGGTTTCCATCCGGTACAGTCCGTTTTTCCCACAAGTACCTACCCATAAGGAATCCCGGCTGTCTTCAAACAAGACTTGTATGCGGTTGTCTTCCAGGCTGCCCGGAGGGAGCAGGCAAGGTATGAATGCATCTTTCTCGGGATAATACCGGTATAGCCCTTCCCCCTCGTCGCTTGGCCCATAGGGGTTGCCGCAGCCGGCCCACAAAGTGCCGTTTTTGTCTGTGAGCAGTGCGCGAGCGAAGCCTTTGTCGCCAACGCGGGGCAGCCTTGAAGGGAGCGGATAATGCTTGATCCGTCCGTGTGGCGCCTTCCCGGATGGCGGTTCGATCCGGTCCAACCCACCTGCAGTAGCAACCCAGAGCATACCACGCCTGTCCTCCACCACTCTAGAGACGTAATTGGCCGCCAGGCTGTTTGGGTCATCGTCCAGATGGCGGTACCGCACACTTTTTTCTGACACCGGGTCAAAGAGACTCAGACCGTCGTTGACATGGCCCAGCCACAGTTTTCCACGGCTGTCTTCAAAGATCCAGTTGATGTAATCCGAAGCGATAGAACTGGAGTCAAGCGGATTGTTGCGATAGGCAATAAACTGTCGTCCGTCGTAGCGTATCAGCCCGTTCCGGGAGGCAAACCAGAGAAAGCCTGTCCTGTCCTGAATAATACATTGTACCATGTTGGCGGCTTCACCTCCGGGCAGGGTAAATTCCTCAAAGTAGGGTTGGAAGCGGCTGGGCTGGGCAAATACGCCACAAACCCCCGGCAGGGCCAGCAGGAGCATCCGTATCAGGCGACAACAGGCTCTAGGCATAAGGTTAGCTTTGGTATTTATACCACCTGCAAAACTATCCAACCGAACATGTGCCGGACAATGATACAAGTCACCGGAAAAGTAAGGGCTTATGCTGCAAACGCACCCGGACAAATGGTGCAGGAACAGGACAAATGGTGCATTTCAAGAAAACTGCCCATGATCATCCACCGCCAATTTTAGCCAAGCGCCCAGAACAATACAGGCTTTTACCTCCGGCATGCCTTATATTTGCTGCCCTCCACGAACCCTGAGCGGGACTTTTGTGTTGTCCCTCTTCATTATCTATTTTTTTATTTCTATGATTTAAGATCTACTAATCATGAAGTTATTGCTCTGCACTGTGTTGCTATGGCTACCCGCTATAGGCTTTACCGCTCCGTATGCCTGCGCAAACGGCGATCCGCTTCCCATCCGTGAAACGGTTTTTTACGCCAAAAACGGCAATCCCGACTGGCTGACCATCCGGCCCGGCGTTGAAATTTCCGCCGCCGACCTCATCCGCCTGCACAAGAACGACCTCGGCCTGACCGATCAGGACGAACTGGTGCTCTACCGCACCGATCGCGACGACATCGGCTTCACGCACTACCGCTACCAGCAATACCACAAAGGGGTGAAGGTGGACGGCGGTGAACTGCTTGTCCACGAAAAAGACGGCCTGGTCCGCACCCTGAACGGGAAACTCGTCCGCGGCCTGCAGGTGGAAATCCGTACGTCCCAATCGGCCGACGATGCATTCCGGCACGCCCTGGAATACATCCCCGCCAAACGCTACATGTGGGAGGATCCGAAAATGGAAGCCCTGCTGCGCCGGGTCCGGAAAGACCCCAACGCTACCTACTACCCCAAGCCCGAGCTGGTGCTGATGGCCCCCGGGTTTACACACCAGGCTGCCGATTTTCAGGCTGCCTGGCGCCTCGAAGTATATGCCGCCGACCCGGAAGAATATAAAGAACTGTTCGTCAGCGCCAGTACCGGAGAAATCCTGGATGAGGTAAACCTGCTGCACGACCAGAACACTCCCGGTACCGCAGTCACCAAGTACAGCGGAACCAAAGAGATCGTGACCGACTCCATCGGCCCAAGTGAATTCCGCCTGGTGGAAACCAGCCGCGGCGACGGAATCGAGACCTACAACATGCAAACAGGGACCAATTTCGGTGCCGCCGTCGATTTTATTGATGACGACAACATGTGGGATACCTTCAATGCCGCCAAAGACGAAGTGGCTACCGACGCGCATTGGGGCGCCGAAATGACCTACGACTATTTCTTCCAAAACCACGGTCTGGCCAGTTTGGACGGCAACAACATGGCCCTGATCTGCTACGTCCATTATGATATAAACTATCAGAACGCCTCCTGGAATGGCGCTTTCGCCCGCTTTGGCGACGGCAACGGCATTACCTGGGCACCTCTGGTCTCGCTCGATGTGGTGGCGCACGAATTTACGCACGGCGTCACGGGCTTTTCGGCAGGACTGCGCTACCGCAACGAAAGCGGCGCTCTGAACGAATCCTTCAGCGACATTTTTGGCGCCGCGGTCGAATTCTGGGCCGATCCCGATCAGGGTGACTGGCTGGTGGGAGAGGATTTCATTCTCGCGGGTTCGCCGCTGCGCAACATGGCCAGCCCGAAAAAGGAAGACAACCCGGACACCTACAAGGGTGAATTCTGGGTATCGGGCAGCTCGGACAATGGCGGCGTACACTACAATAGCGGTGTGCAAAACAAGTGGTTCTACCTGCTTACCGACGGTGGCAGCGGTCGTAACGACAACGACTATAATTACGAGGTGAACGGCGTAGGCCTTGATACCGCTGCTGCCATTGCCTTCCGCAACCTGCAATACTATCTGGTGGTTCTTTCCAATTATGCCGATGCCCGTGAGGGTTCGTTGCAGGCCGCCGAAGACCTGTATGGCCCCTGCTCTGTGCCGGTATTGGAAGTGGCCAGTGCCTGGTATGCCGTAGGCGTGGGTAAATCGCTGGCGCCTTACGACCTGAAAACACTGCCCATCGACAACATCGACCCGCTGACCTGTGGCTTGAGCGATATGGAACCCATCACGATCCATTTCCGCTACAGCGGCTGCAATGCCGACCTGCCCGTCGGCGAGAAGATCCCGGTTGCCT
>CAYVDV010000058.1:0-16695 GCA_964450465.1 uncultured Saprospiraceae bacterium | reverse complement strand
TACATCAAGGTAAAAAGAACGAAAGAGATTCATTACCAGCATTTTACCTTATGCCTTGCAAATAAAAATCCCGAATTTTTCCAACTAGAAAAATTCGGGATGTCTCCTGTTTTTTGTTTTGGTGCGGGGGCAAAAGACCCGCACGGCGTAATTTGATGCATTTGCACTCGTAGAGAATTCTCCCGCAGATCGCCGCAGAAAAAAAACGCAGATGCTCGCAGAAAGCGCTGAAGGTGACCCCTCCTTGTTATAACCCACAAGGAAATTACGCGAGAACCTGCGGGAGTTACGTTAAAAATCGGACAAAAAGATTCGGGACAACCCGTGTTTGTACTTGATTTTCAGAAGCCTAGCCGATAAAAACCTACTGTTTCCCGCCTCCGAACCAGCCCAGCCGCATCGTAATGGCGAACACCGGGGCATTCAGGTCATTCGGGCCGTAGCTGCCCCACCCGTCGAAGCCCTGGACGAAGCGGTAGCCAAGCGTCCCGCTCACCCGCATCCAGCGCGCGACATTCAATTCGAGCCCGGCTTCGGGCACCAGCACCAGGGTTGCATCGTTCCAATGGTCGGGATAATCCCAGTGATCCTTGAAGTCCGTGGTGCCGGCACTGCCACCGCCTACTTTCAGAGAGGTGTAGAGGTGGAACAGCTTGTGCGAAGGGAAAGTATAGCCCATCCAAAGGCCGCCATAGCCCAGCGCGAGCTGGTTTTCCCCCACCTTGGGCACATCAAACGTTTCGCCCATGCCAAACAATCCAACAAAAAACTGGTCGAAGACCACACCGGCGCCGCCGCCGGCTCCGTACCCCGTCCGGTTGTTGGCATGGCTCCAGGAAAAAATCGGGCTGACAAAACCGCCCCGCACCCGCGTGCGCTGAAAGAGGGTTTCATCTTGTTGCTGGGAAAAAAGGGCTGTCGTGCACAGCATCAGGGCAAAAAGCAAAAGAGACTTGTTCATACAATGTTGTTTTTATTCGTGTTTATGCACCTAAGACACGCCAGACCCGTTTTACCCTGATCGCCCCGCGCCGCAAATGCAAACTATTCCTACATTTACATTATTCCGGTACATAATTTGCACAGTGTCAGGGTATAAGTACCTTAGCTCAACTGAAGCGCCCCAAACCACGATGGCATGCCTGGAGAAAAAACGCATACAACCGGCCCCGGAGCGGCCGAAAACCTGCCGGCCGTTATTTACCAAAATATAGCCCGGCAGATACGCGAGGGCAGCTGTGTGCTGTTTCTGGGGCCTGCCGCTATCGCCGCCAAACAACCCGACGGCTCCTTCCGCCCTCTGATCGAACTCTGCGCCGAGCATCTGGCCAAAGGCCTTGATCTCAGCCCGGAAGAAAAAGAATCGCTGGCGCAAGTGACCAGCACCCTGCGCATGCGCAACCTCCTGAGCGATACCATGATCATCGCTGCGGTGCAGGACTTTTACCAAAAGGCCGAACGCGAAGCCGAGTTGCATCCCATGCTGGAACAACTGGCCGATCTGCCCTTCAAACTCATCATCAATACCTCTCCCGACGATTTTTTTGCGCGGTATTACGCCCAGGCCGTGCGCGATTTCCGGTTCGACTTTTACAATTACCGCAAGACCAATCCCGATCCGCTGTACACCCTGGACGATGACACTCCGCCGCTCATTTATAATCTGTTCGGCTTTTATAAAAAACCGGAGTCCCTTGTACTGACTTATGGCGACCAGCTGGGCTATGTGAACAAGATCACCGGCGCGCAGCACGAACGCCTGCCCGACAGCCTGCTTGCGGCCTTCAATGTGCCGCGGTTTTACCTGTTCATGGGTTTCGATTTTGAAGACTGGAGTCTGCGCATCCTGTTCGATACCCTGTTCCGCAATGCGCGAAACAGCATACAACCGTTTGCCTATCCACTCAAAGGCGAACCGGAAGCAGGCCCCCACGCCAAAGTATTTTTCCAGGGAGAATTCCGGATGGAATTTCCCAATGTGGATATGGAATCCTTTGTCGGGAGCCTTCTGGTGCACTACCGCGCGCTGGACGGAGAAGCCGACAGCGACAGCAATGCCACCCAGGCCGAAGTATTGATCCTTCACCACGAAGGCGCCGATGAAGCGGGTTGCCAGGCCCTGATCAAACACCTCCGGCCGCTGAAGGTGCGCGTCTGGACCCTGGGCAATGCACTCGGCGAAGGCGACATGCAGGCCTGGATCCGGCAAAAACTCGACCAGTGCCAGGTGGTATTGCCGCTTATTTCTGCCGACTTTTTTGACGATGCGAACCCTGCCCTGCCCCTGCTCGAAGAAATTGCCAAACGGAACAATCCACGCGCCCATTTTTTGGTAATGCCCATCCTCTTGAAAGCCATGAATTTTGAAGGCACACCCCTGGGCGCCCTGCGCACCACCAGACCGCTGAACAAACAAGCCGTTTTTGGCGAAGGCCAGGAGGATAAACACCTTGCGGAAATCGCTGAAACCTTAAAAAAATACATCGACACCCTCGCATGACACCATCCGCCGCCAACCTGCCGCGCCGCTATCCGGGCCTGAAGCCCTTCGAGCGCAATCAAAGCGCCGTTTTTTACGGCCGCGGCGAGGATGCGCAGCGGCTCACCAATCTGGTGTTGCGGGAACGGCTGGTTGTGCTCTTCGCCAAATCCGGCATCGGCAAAACCTCTCTTCTGCAGGCCGGGGTGGCGCCCGAACTCGAACGCCAGGGCTTTATCCCGATTTTTATCCGGGCCGATGACACCCGTAGTTCCCTGGTGAGCAGCATAGGCGCCGTACTCGACAAACACCCCAATGTAGGCGGGCGAATTACTACGGGAGAGATGGCTGGCGACCGCGAAACCCTCTGGGAGCGGATGAAGCGCCTGCAGTTTGACCTAGACGGCCTTCCGGCCACCCCGGTGCTGGTGTTTGACCAGTTTGAAGAGGTATTCACCCTGGGGCACAGCGAAACCAGCCGCCGCCGTTTCCTGGGCGAGCTGGCCGACCTGGCCAATGAGTCCATGCCGGAAACGATCCGTGCCACGCTCATGGACCGGCTGCAGCAAAAAGATCCTTTGCTGAGCGCACAAATCATGCAATGGTGGGAACGGCAGCCTGACTTGCGGATGGTGGTGTCCATCCGCTCCGACTTCCTGCACCTGATGGATGAGATCAGCCCGCTGATCCCAAATATTTTGCGCAATCGCTACCAACTCCAACCCCTCAACCGCCGGCAGGCGCAAGCCGCCATTGAGGAACCGGCCCGTTCTGCCGGCGTTTATGCCAGCCCGAAATTCGGATATCAGCCGGAAGCGATCGAAGAAATGCTGAACTTCCTGGCCGGCCAG
Organism: uncultured Saprospiraceae bacterium; assembly: GCA_964450465.1. Classification (GTDB taxonomy): domain Bacteria; phylum Bacteroidota; class Bacteroidia; order Chitinophagales; family Saprospiraceae; genus M3007. The sequence continues at coordinate 13,365 of CAYVDV010000058.1, read as the reverse complement.
CAGGAAAAAGACCATGCCACGGAAGGCGATATATCGCTGACGCTGCGCAAACAGGACGAGATCGAATCCTTCAACCTGCAGATTCTTTGCCAGTACGTCGAAGAAAAAATCATTGCGGAGAAACAGACGGAGAACTTTGCGGTAACACCCGGCTTTTATGGCGGACACGAAGGGCTCGAACACGAGATTAAAAATTTTTACCGCAAACAACTGCTGGCGCTGCCGGAAACATTCGCCCGTCGAACAGGCCGGCCTGTTGAAGACCCGGATGCATTTATTCATACCGCCCAATGCCTGATCGAGGAAAGCCTGGTCACCCCCATCGGCCGCCGCTGCAGCATGGTCGATGATTTTTTATACGTCACCTGGCAGGTGGACCAGGAGTTCATGGACACCCTGGTGGATACGCGCCTGCTGCGTAAAGAACTCCGGCTGGACGACTATTACTACGAGATCAGTCACGACACCCTGCTGCCGCCCATTCTGGAATCACGCGACGAGCGCCGGCGCCGTGAAAAAGCCGATCAGGAAAAACTGGAACTGCGCAACCGGCTGAAAGAGGAAGCCAAACAGCGGGAGGCTATCCAGGCAGAGTTGAAGGTCATGCAGGAACGCCGCAGGCTGGCGCAACGCGTCGTGCTCTTTGCCTTCACCACCCTGGCGCTCATGGTCCTGTTCGGCTTGTGGTTTACCTATAACTGGGTGCAGTCGACCCGCAAGGAACTGGAACAGGCGGAATATATCGTGAGTGGAGAGAGCTTCCACCCCGGCATCGAAGCGTATCAAAACCTGATCGACAAGGGGATAAAAACGATGGTGCTGCAACAGCTGGACGGTAAAAATGTCGAACAGGAACTCGGGAAGGTCCGGCAAATGCATGCACTCTACGACACGATCGTTACGGCAAATATGGTACTTGGCGACTCTCTGTTCTTCCGGGACCAGTTTGCAGCCGCCCTCACAGATTACCGGGAGGCCTACGAATCCATGAACACTTATACCCGTATGAACGATTACCTCCGGATCACTCCGAAAGGAGATACTATATGGCGTATCCAGAAACAGGTGATCCGGGAGCGCTACAACGATCTGTACCAGCGCAGGGTGTTTTCCCTGAATGCCATTATCGCCCAGTTTAAACTAAAACTCCGGGCGGCTGAGGAGTTTGCCGATGCAGGCGTATGGGGACAGGCCTTGCGACTGTTCCGGGAGATGGAGGCGCTGCTCCCCGATCATCCGGCAGACATGGACCAATTGCAGGAAGCCCTGAACCTCCGGGAAAGCCCGCGGGATTTTGTGGAAAAAGAAATACTGCGTTGCAGGAAGGGGCTACCGCACTGATCCTTAGGGCTTAATATCAAAAATGTGTAAATCATTTCTTTCCTTGCGGAATTCGCCCGGCATCCCCCTATATTTGCGCCGTTTTTACGCAAACAGATCGCACAAATGATAAAAATTCTCGCCAACGACGGTATCCATCCCGATGGTAAACTCCTTCTCGAAGAAGCCGATTATCAGGTAAGTCAGGATAAAATCCCCCAGGACGAACTAAGCCAGCGCATCGGCGAATACGATGTCCTGATCGTACGCAGTGCCACCAAAGTCACCCGCGCCGTGATCGACGCCGGCAAAAACCTGAAGATCATCGCCCGCGGTGGCGTTGGTCTCGACAACATTGATGTGGAATACGCCAAAAGCAAGGGCATCGAGGTGTTCAATACCCCGAAGGCCTCGTCTCGCGCCGTGGCGGAACTAACCATCGGCCATCTCTTCGGATTGTCCCGCATGCTGCAACGCAGTAACCGGGAAATGGCCGGCGGCGACTTCAAAAAACTCAAAAAAGCCTATGAAACAGGCTTCCAGCTCCGTGGCAAATGCATGGGCATCCTCGGATTCGGACGCATTGGCCAGGAGGTGGCTAAAATCGCGCTCGGGATCGGTATGGAGGTGAAAGCGCACGATCCCTTTGTGCAGGAAGCCGAAGTAGGGATCCAGCTGCATCAGTACGAAGACCTCAAACTCAACGTACTCATACGCACCGAATCGTTCGATAAAGTGATCCGCGAATCGGACTTTATCACCCTGCACCTCCCCGGCGGCGGCGACCCCATCATCGGAGCGGAAGAGATCGGGAAGATGAAAGACGGGGTAATCCTGCTCAATACCGCCCGCGGTGGCGTTATCGATGAGGAAGCTTTGCTGGCTGCGCTCGAAAGCGGCAAGGTTGGCGGAGCCGGGCTCGACGTGTTTGCAAATGAGCCGACCCCCCGGGAAGCCCTGCTGAAGCACCCGAAGGTATCCTGCTCCCCGCATATCGGCGCAGCAACCATGGAGGCCCAATCGTACATCGGCATGGAACTGGCCGACAAGATCATCGCCTTTTTTGGGGATGACAAATGATTCTTTGATGCCTTGAATGTAAAACTGCTCCATACCTGTACCGGCCATCGCGCTGCCCTGTATGCACTGGCGCGCGGCCGGAGCGACCGGCATGTATTGTCGGCAGGCGGCGACGGCTGGATTGTCGAATGGGATCTCGATGCTCCGGAGACGGGGCGTGTGATCGCATCGGTGGAAACGCAAATTTTTTCCCTGATCGCTTTTCCGGAGCAAAATCGGGTGGTGGCCGGCAATATGAACGGCGGCGTACATTGGATCGACCTCCTGCATCCGGAACAAACCCGCAATATCCAGCACCACCAGAAAGGGGTCTATGCCCTGGAAAGTCATGGAGCCTGGCTGTACTCAGCTGGCGGTGAGGGGGCAATTACCCGATGGTCGCTGGAAGAAGCCCGCTCTGTGGAAAGTTTCCAACTGTCCAACAAGGCGCTGCGCAGCATCGCCATCGCACCCGGGCGCAGCGAAATCGCCGTAGGCGGTAGCGACGGCGCTATTTACTTTTTAGATCTGGAAACGCTCGCGCTCAAGTATTCGATTCTCGCCGCGCACTCCCCTGCCGTGTTTACGGTATGTTATTCGCCCGAGGAACGATGGCTGCTCAGTGGCGGACGCGACGCCATGCTCCGCGTATGGGACCTGGAAAAAGAGCGGATGTTGCACAGCGAACAAGCCGCCCATTGGTACACCATTAACCACATCGTCTATGCGCCCGGCGGCCGGTATTTTGCCACCGCCAGCAGGGATAAAACCATAAAGATCTGGGACAGCGACAACTTTCAACTGCGCAAGGTATTCGGCCCTGTTCGCGACGGCGGCCATATCAACTCGGTAAACCGGCTGCGCTGGCTTCCCCAGTGCCTGGTTTCTGCCAGCGACGACAAGAGTTTGAAAGTTTTGAGTTTTGAGTTTTGAGTTGGTTCACCTTTTCGTTGAAGGAAAATGCTTCTGGTACCCTGTGCTCCGATCTGGGAAGGCAGACCAAGTCAAAGTTCAATACTTTCGAACCCTTCGGAAAAATGCCTTGATAATGACCAGCACGACAATGGGCAGCGCGGCTTCCGGCAGATCCTGTGGGAGGAAACCCCAAAATATCAGTACCAGGGCAGCAAGCCCCCCGGCTACCATGAAATAGGTATCCACCCATTCGCTTTCCCTGTTTCGCCAAAAAACCAGCAGATGGGTGGGTAGCGCCCACAACACATTCCAGTTGTATTTGGTGGCCTGGTGGTCGGTGGCTACCCACAGCAGAAACATCAGCAAGCCTGCGAGGCCAAGTACCAACCAGAAAATGGTGTCAAATATGCGTTCCGTGCGCGCGTTGGCCATACTGAGCAATCCGATCAAGGCTACCAGGCACATCACCCAAAGCGGGTGGCCGAAAAAGCCGGCCTCATAAGCTGGCCGCGCCGGCAGGGGGCGCTTGGGAATATCCCGCTCGAAGCGCACGAGCCGGGTTGAATCGTTCAGGCTGGTTCTGGCAAACATATCGTGCATGTGGTCGGGCAGAAACATATAGTCTTCCGCCCGGGCTATCCGGTCGGCTGGAAGGCCAAGCACCAGATCGATACCAAACTGCGTCCAGGGCATTTCCCGCAAACAAGGGTGTAACAACTGCCGCATGGTCGTCTGACCCAAAGGCATACCGCTACTGTCGAATTCGATCTGGTAGAAAAACGTTTCCTTGATCACATCGCGGATCCGGGTGGCGCAGTTGTCGTAAAAGAATTCGTATTTGTAATACCGGTTTGCCTCCAGGGCATTTTCCTCCAGCAGTTCAAAGAGCCGCTGCCGTTGCCCGGGGTCGAGGTTAAGGATCTGCTCCTTCATGGGGCGCCGGTCGTACAGGTTGCCATATTCAAACATGCGGTACGGCTCGGTATTCAGGAAGTAAAGCAGGCGGCCCTGGCAAAACTTGAGCAAAAAATTCGGCTGGTCAAAATCAAAGGTGCCGTAGTTGTAACAGCGGTCAAGCCGGTTAGCAGGGTCATAAACCCGCAAGGCACTGTGCCCGAAAGTGCTGTACAACATATCACCCGGCGCCACGGTGATCAGGCTTATGCGCGCCTCAGCGGAAAGTTGCGGCGGGGATTGCGCAAACAAGGGAGCGACGCCCGGAAGCAGGCCGGACAAAAGGCAAAAAAGAAATTTCAGATATGGTGCATTATTGCGCCGTAGTTGCCGCTTCATAAGGACGCGTTTTCGTATTGGTTACTGAAATACCCCGGATGCATTCCGATCAGCGTATCCGAAGGGTTTGTCCAATTTTAATATTATCGTCTTTCAGATTATTCAGCTGCTTAAGCTGGGCCACAGTCAGTCCGTATCTGCGGGAGATGTTGTACAGCGTATCCCCTTTTACGACCAGGTGATACGAGCCTTGCGGCGTTGCCGGTGGCTGCGTGGTGGTGTTGCCCGGTATTGCTGGTCCTGTCGGAACAGCACCCGGAGTGGGGTCTGCCGGTACGGGGTCGGGCGGATAGGGTACGCCGGTGGTTGCCGGTTTGCCGGGGATTACACTGCCCGGAGCCGCTGGTTTGCCGGGTTGCGCAGCCTTTACACTGTCGGGCGACATTTCAAAAAGCACCCCTTCATCCGGAGTCATGCTCACCGGTGCAGCAGCCGGATCGGCGGTAGCCGGTGTGGGGTCGCTGGTGCGGAGACGAACCGTTTCGCCGCTCTGGCGTTTGCCGCGCAGGCGGACTTTTTCGTTGGCAGCCGGTTCGTCGCCATAGTTCATTTTGTTCCGTGCGAGGAGTTTATCCAGTTTGATGCCATACAGTTGGGCAATATCGATCATATCCTGACCTTCCCGTACAAAATGATGCGAGGCCTGGCCGTGCCAGCTGTTTTGTTTTTGCTGAATAAATATGCGCGTACCGGCTGGTATGCTTTCTCCCGGCGCATAGGCACGGTCGTTGTAATCGGCTATTTTTTCTGCCGGGATATTATATATCCGCGCGATATCGGCTATGGTTTCCGATTCCCGGCTATTGACCACTTTTACATCATTGACGCGGCTGATCCGGCTTTGGGGCGGTTCGGATGCCGGGATTACGCCGCCGGGTTTCACCGGAAGGGCGCCGGGTTGATCGTATTCGTACAGGTGGAGGCGTTCGATAAGATCGATCAACTGGTCGGCATACGTTTGCGACGTGGCGTAGCCCGAAGACTGGAGCCCGCGTGCCCAGCTCCGGTAGTCGCGTTTATCCAGGTTGAAAAGGAAACCATAGCGGTTGCTTTTCCGGGGGTCGCGAAGGAACTCGCTGTGATCGAAAAAACTTTCTTCAGCATGGCTGTATTTGCGGAAGCAAGACTCGATCAACTCGCCGTTGTTGTTGCGATCATCGTCTTTTTTATGGTAGGACTTGCCGTTCCAGTCATTTCCGCATTTTATGCCAAAATGGTTATTGGCACTGGAAGCCAGTTCGCTTTGCCCGGAAGCGCTTTCCAAAATACCCTGCGCCAGCGTGATAGAGGCCGGGATGCCGGCCCGTTGCATCTCGCTGATCGCTGCGTCTTTGTATTTGGAAACATAGTCGATCTGGACATTTCCGGATGGTGCAGCGGCAGTCACCGCCCGTGGCGCTGTGGAGGGCGGCGGCGCACCGGTGGTGGTAGTGGAACGGGAAGTTTTACAAGCTGCAATAGACAGAGCGGTTAAGAGTAAAAACAACGCATGTTTCATAATCAGGCAGGTTCAAGTTGAATATGGTATTCGGCTGTAAAGATGCAATTAATTTACGCGCAGGATCTGGCCGATTTTTATCCTGTTGTCTTTCATCCGGTTCTTTTCCCGTATCCGGGTGGCGCTGATGCCGTACCTGCGTGCAATGCTGTATAACGTATCCCCTTTTGATACAGTATGATAAATTTCCGTTTCCCCGGTCTCTGTGTCCAAAATTACCAGTGGCGCCGGGTCCGGAAAGTCGCCTGAAAATGTGCCGGATATTTCCGTTTCCTTTTCCGCGCGCGGGGCCGGGTCCATATACACCGGAACCGGCTCCGGCAATACTTCGTCGGGCAACATTTCAACGATAGGCCTGGCGGTAGCCGGAGCTGCATCCCGGGTTGCAGGGGTCGGATCGTTCGGCATCCCGGTTGTTTCTGCGATATTCCGGACCAACCGGATCTGCTCGCCCGGCCCCCGCTTTCCTCGCAAGCGTACCTTTTCATTCAGCGCCGGTTCTTCACCCTCTTTCAGGCCATTCATTAGCCGAAGGCGATCCAGGCGTATGCCGTACAACTGAGCAATAGCGAACAGCGACTGGTCCGTATCGACCCGGTGAAATTCGGCAGGGCCGTCCCAGCTTCCCCGTTTTGCCTGCATATATACCCAACTGCCCATGCCGAGCGGCTGGTCGGGCAAATACTGCCGGTCGTTGTAGGCCAACAGCGAATCCAGCTTCAAATGGTACAATCGGGCAATGTCCCGCAGTGATTCGCCATGGCGCGCCTGCACCATTTTCACCCCGTTAACTTTTGCCAGGCGTTTCAGCGCCAGACGACCGTTGTAAACTTCCCGGTCGTATTCGTACATGCGATAGCGCTCAATCAGAAAAATTAGTTTTTCCGCATAGTAATTTACCGAGGAGTATCCGGCCTGTTGCAGCCCTTCCGCCCAGCCTTTGTAGTCGAGCGGGTCCAACTCAAACAAGGCCCCGTAGCGAAATTGTTTCTCCGGATTGCGGATAAACTCGCTGTGGTCGGCAAAACATTCCACCACATTGGCATACTTCCGGAAACAGGAGCGCTGTGGCCTGCCCTGTTTATCGCGCTCGTCATCGTGTTTGGAATAGGTTTTTCCTTTCCAATCCTTGCCGCATTTGATCCCGAAGTGGTTGTTGGCCTGCATCGCCAGCTCGCTGGCGCCGGCCCGGCTTTCCAGGATTCCCTGTGCCAGTTTGATGCTCGCCGGCACGCCGCTGCGTTCCATTTCATCCATGGCGATGTCTTTGTAATTATGGATATAAGCGCGGCGCAGCGAATCCATGACCGCATCGGTAGTCTGAGCTTGTAATGCAACAGACTGGATTAAACAGAGCATAATGCTCCAACGTGTTTGTTTCATGCGTGTTGGTATTAAAAAATCGGTTAACAGGTATGTGGGGAGGTCTATTTACCTCAAATATTCAACCAGTACACTACTTTGAGCACCAGCGCGCGGTTCTTTGGAGAAAGGAAACGCGCTTGCGTATTCGGGACGGCTTCCGCAAACGAATTATCCGTGTACACGAGGAACAGATCTGAAACCGGGGCAAAACGCCACTGCAAGCGGGCATTTATGTTAAAATTATTGGCCTGCGTATTCCACTGGAAAAAAGCGCTGGCAAACAGGCTCCGGGTGAACGAAAGTTCGGCCCGCGGGCCGAGAATCCAGAAATCCGCAGAGGCATAGGGCTCGGGCAGGCGGATGTGGTTATAACTATAGCTCAGGGTGAAGGTACCGACCGGTTGCAAGCGATAGGCCAGGTCGCCTTCAATGATTAAACCATGGCCGTTGAAATACTGCCCGGCGCGAAAGTCGGTACTACCCTGAAAATTATAACTGCTGCTGCTGGTGAACTGCAAACGAACCCCGGAATAGGTGTACCCCTTGAGGCCGGGTAAGGGTTGTGTGCCGGGTTCATACAGGTTGGTCGGGTCAAAATCCTCAAACAGGTAGGTGTAGCTGTTCCAGATATTCACGTTCAGGTTAGTCTGGTCCTTGAGGTTGGCCGTACCGTATATGGAGACATCCCGGTCGGTTTCCTGGAAATCAAGGGCATAGGTAAGGCTGCCGTCAACACCGATCGTCCAGCTGTTTACAGGGCCGTTTTTTGGATAAAAGGAGAATCCAATACCCGGAAAAAAACTCTGAAAACCCACCCGGGGGATAAAACCCGCTTCGGAGGTGTAGTTGGAATCGACCAGTACGTAGCCCAGGCGGGTATTGAAATTGCGATCGAAGTAGCCCAGGAAATGCGCCAGGGTTTGGCCGCGTTGCGCGGGATCAGGGGAAAAAGAGCGGTGGTAATACCATTCGCCTTCCCAGCGGTTGTCGGGGCTGTAGAGGTTGAATTCCAGTCCTGCCACCCGGTTCCAGGGTTGAATGCCCGCTTTTTGCGCCTCCTCGAGTTTCCCGATAAAATTTTCCTTGTTTACCACAATTGCACTGATAGCGCTGCGCTGGAAAACCTTGCGTTGCACAGTGGCTACCGTGAAATTGGCGGCCGGCAGCACCTGCGTACTGTCCCAGTCGATCCGGTCGGTTTGCATATTGAGCAGGCCAATGCGCCAGTCGTCGGTCAGTTTGCCGCTCAGGCGGGCGCCGGCCAGAATAGGGACCGCTTCATTAAAGCCCGTTACCGGATTGCGGGCAAGACCGATGCGGCGGGAGAAGAAAGGCCGGGTACTCGGAAAGCCGAACATGGCAAACAAATCGCGGTTTTCGAGGAAAAACTGCCGCCGTTCGGGAAAAAACAACTCGAATCGGCTGAGGTTTGCCACCTGCCGGTCAACCTCAACCTGCGAAAAATCGGGATTGAAGGTCAGGTCCAGGTTCAGGGACGGCGTTATGCCAATCTTTGCGTCACCACCGAGGTTGAACTTGGTCTTATCGGGTTTGCTTACGATCTCCTGCGAATTGGGATCCCGGCGATAATCAATCGTGTAGCGGGTCGTCGTGTAGGGAATAGCCGAAATGCTGGCGCCGGGACTGGGCGGCGCCTCATCCCAGTGCAGTTCGTGACAAAAAGCAAGATTATTGGCCGCGTATTGTCGCGGTACCGGTCGCCAGGTGCTGACCTCCCATTCCCTGATCCGTATCCGCACAATATTGAGCCACCAGGTATTTTCCCCTTCGGCAACCGTATAGCGCAGGGTTTTGAAGGGAATGGCCAGTTCCGCGACCCAGTGATCGTCGTAGTTCCTTACTTCAGAGCTCCAGCGGTTGTCCCATTCATACGACAAAGTAGTGCCGTTATCAACCAGCGCTTCACGCTGTACATTGAGCGGACTCAGGCTGAACAGGAACCCGTTCAGACCGTCACGGGAAGGATTGAGCAGGATATTGAAACCGTCGCTGGTACCATTGGGAAAGTCGCGCTTGAGGCTCTGCACGGTGTAATCGTCCCGGTCCTGCCAGCACACCAGTCCGATATACAAGTTGTGTTCGTCAAAGGTCATGAGCACTTCGGTCCGGGTATCTGCCAAACCGGTATCCACGGGAAACTGTTTGCTGAAATCGACGGCAACCTGGGCTTCTTTCCAGGCGGGTTCGTCCAGCATCCCGTCGACTTGAACAGGAGAGATCGATTTTCGGATATGGAGCCCGTTGCCGCTGCGGCCTGAAACACGGTTCTGAACAGGGGCTTCGTCGCCTGCCGGCAACTGGCTGGTTTGTGAAAAAACCGGCAGGGCCAGAAAGGCCGCAAGAGCAAATAGAAATGTTTTCATACGCTGAATTTGAAGCAAAAATCAGGAAAAAAGTTGAGCCCGGGAAAAAGAGCTACTTTTGCGGGCAAAATATTAACCTGCTGCTACAGGAAGAATAAGTACTATGCGCAACCCGACCATTCTCGTCATCGGCGCCGAGGGCCAGCTCGGCCATTGCTTTCAGGCTCTGGCCGATAAATACCCGCACTGGACATTCCAGTATGCCGACTTGCCGACGCTGGATATCACTGACCGCAGGGCTGTTTTTTCTTTTTTTGAACAAAACAAGCCGCAATGGTGCATCAATTGCGCGGCTTACGCCGCGGTGGACAAAGCCGAAAGCGAGCCGGCTAAAGCCCGTCGCGTCAATGTAGGCGGAGCGAAAAACCTCGCGGAAGCCTGTGCGCAATTCCAGGCAACCATGATCCATTTCTCGACCGATTATGTCTATCATGGCCGGCAAAACACTCCCTTTCGGGAAGGCGACCCGGTCAGTCCAAAAGGCGTGTACGCCCGAACCAAACTGGCCGGCGACCGCGCCGTTCTGGCCGGCGATCCGGGAAGCATGGTGATCCGAACCTCCTGGCTGTATTCCCCGTACGGCCAAAACTTTGCAAAAACCATGTTGCGTCTCGGCGCTGAGCGTCCGGCGCTGAACGTTGTTTTTGATCAGGTAGGCAGCCCGACCTATGCACCCGACCTGGCAGCTGCAGTTTTACAGATCATTGCCCAGGTGGAAAAAGGAACGGTAGCGCGCGAGACAGTGGCCGGCCTGTGGCATTACTCCAACGAAGGCGTGTGCAGCTGGTACGATTTTGCCCGGGCGATCATCGAACTGGGGGGGCTCTCCTGCCGGGTAAACCCGATCGAGACCAAAGACTATCCGTTACCGGCGCCACGGCCGCCGTACTCCGTTTTGAACAAAGCCAAGTTCAAGGCGGCATTTGGGCTGGAAATCCCGCACTGGCAGGAAAGCCTGAAGCGCTGTATTGCGATCCTTCTGGAAAAACAGGCCTAAGAAGTGCTGTTTTTTCTACTTTCGTACTCCATTTCGAAGTTTACCAATATGGAAATAGCAGCCATCCGCGAATTCCTCCGCCAGGGCGAGACCGGAAACTAAAATGCAACTGCTATAGTCCGGCTGCCCGCTAAAGTCCATCAAGAAAACGCAGGGTTTCAGGCAGACCACCCAGACGCCGCGCATTGGCCGGCAGTTTTACCGGATTGACAAATACCTGGGCTCCGGACAAGAGGAGTTGGCCACTTCCGACCGCTTTTGCGGCCTGGTCAATGTAATTTTGAATGGATTGCCGCGTCGGCGGATCCTGCAGAATGGTAAACACGAAGTCGGGGTGCAACGGTTGGCAGGCATCGTGCAAGTCGGTCAGGGAAATTCCGGCACCGAGGTAAACCACCTTTTTATGGCGGCTGCGCAGCAGGTAATGCAGAAACAAAAGGGTCAGTTCCTGGCCTTCATCTTCCGGCAGGTACAGTATAAACCTGGGGCCTTCGCGATCCAGATCGGCGGGTTCCTTATCGATAGCCACCATGAGTTTGCGCCGGATGAGGTGGGTAATAAATTTCTCGTGGGCCGGGCTCACGCTGTGTGTCAGCCAGAGCATATTCAGCTTGTCCAGAAAAGGATATACCAGTTCCAGCATCGTTTGTTCGAAACCATGCTCCCAGTTGTATGCGGAAAATATACGATCAAAGGCCGATTCGTCCAGATCGATCATAGCCAGGGTCAGCGCATCAACCTGGGCATTGGGGCTGTTGTTATTTTCAGCTATTTCGGCAACCCGGGCGGCAATCTCTTCGGGTTGCATCTTTGCCAGCTTGCTGATCTTGTAACCGTACCGGTTGAGCAGGGCGACATTGAACAGATGCCGGAGGTTTTCATCCGTGTAATACCGGATATTCGTTTCCGTACGGGCGGGTGAAACAAGGCGGTAGCGTTGCTCCCATATTCGTATGGTATGCGCCTTTATCCCTGTAAGTTTTTCCAGATCCCGAATGGAGTAGATCGCCATGTCACTTTATGTTCGAACGACAGGGGCGCATAATATTTGGTCCGTGCATATTTGTAAGATAAAAGTAGGTATGCGCGTTTCCTGACGCAACAAAGTTATGAAACAGGAGCGGTTGCTAAATGTTCACTGGAAAAAAGTATGTGTAAATTGGTGTATCCTCAGGCGGACTCCCCCACCAACCAGCGTTTAAACTCGGAGGCACGCTCCGTGCTCACGATGGTTTCCAGATCGGTAGGCGGATCGAGATCCACTTTTACCCGGCTTTTGGAATACGGGTGCATTTCTTTTATGGCCTCGACATTAACAATAAACTGCCGGTTGATCCGGAAGAAGACCTTGTCGTCGAGGATGCGCTCCAGTTTGTCCAGCGGATAGTCTACCGGATACCGCTTGCCGCCGGACCGGGTGATCAGAAAGGTGATCTTGTCTTTGGTATAAAAGTAGGCGGCATCCGAAACGTCGATCAGTTTGAGGCTCTGGCCAAAGCGGATCAGCATGCGTTTCATATAACTGGAATCCTGTTGTACCCGCAGGGTTTCAAGCAAATTGCCATAATCCGGGATCTGTGCCGGTTTAAAAATCTTTCGGTATTTATCCAGTGCGGCGCTCAGTTCGGTGCTTTTTATGGGCTTGAGCAAATAATCCACCGCATTTACTTTAAAGGCCTGCAGGGCATACTCGTCATAGGCCGTGGTGAAAATGACCGGGCAGTTGATCCGGATGTGTTCAAAAATATCGAAACTCGCGCCGTCGGCCAGATGGATATCGAGGAAGATCAGTTCGGGATGCGGGTTTTGTTCCAGCCACAGGACGGATGCCTCCACGCTGTCGAGTTGTTGGAGCACGACGGTTTCCGGGGCAACCTCCCGGAGCAGTTTTTCCAGACGGCGTGCTGCTGCGTTTTCGTCTTCAATGATAAGTACTTTCATAGCAATAAAGATTGTGTTGTAATGCCCTGTCGGCCGGGTGTTACAAAATAGGTACTTTCACGGTAAAGAAATCATCCGTTTCCTCCACAATGACCGGCAGTTGATTAAGCAGGGTGTAGCGGTGCCGGAGGCTTTGCAGTCCAAAATGCGTACCGGGTTCAGGTTTTATTTTCAATTGTTTATTGTTGCGCACTACCACATAGGCATTGCGTTCGGTATAAATATCGACAGTCAGGGGTTTCGCCCTGGAAATAATATTGTGCTTGACGGCATTTTCTACCAGCATCTGCAGCGTGAGCGGCATAATGGACCCTGTCTGCCCGTTGATCTGACAATTCAGCCGGAAACTGTCCTCGTAGCGTTTTTTCAACAGAAAATCGAAGTTCCGCACCAGATCAATTTCTTCACTCAGGGCAATCAAATCCTTTTCGCGGTACACCATGATGCTGCGGTAAAAATCGGAGAGGTGCTCGACATAGGCCACCGCTACCTTCGGGTTTTCCTCGATGATCGTAATCAGGGTATTGAAGCTGTTGAACAGAAAATGGGGGTTGATCTGATTCTTAATGGTAGCCAGTTCCGCCTCAATCTGA
>CAYVDV010000057.1:2725-16753 GCA_964450465.1 uncultured Saprospiraceae bacterium | reverse complement strand
AATCATCATCCGGACTCCTGACCCTGCTCATACACCGTCAGGAAATTTGCCATGTAGACTTGCAGTCCCAAACTTTTTCGGGACCCATTCTGCTTTACCATGGCTACAAGACGGAAGTTTATCAAAATACTTGCCCTGGGCGTCGGAGGACTTACGCTCGGAGGCGGGGCCTGCACGCTTGCCCGCGGCAAAAACGGCAAATACCTGCTCAACCGGGAATTCTCCCGCACCCCCACCTACTGCGAAGTGTGTTTCTGGAAATGCGCCGGCTGGGCGTACAAGGACGAAAAGGGCCGCATCACCAAACTGATCGGCAATGAACAGGACCCGCATTGCAACGGCCGGCTCTGCCCCCGCGGCACCGGAGGCGTGGGCATGTACGACGATACCGACCGCCTTACCACGCCCCTCATCCGGGTGACGGAAAACGGGGAGCAACGCTACCGCAAGGCATCCTGGGATGAAGCGCTCGAACTGGTGGCCCGCAAAATGCGGGAGCTATCCGATAAATACGGCCCCGAGTCGCTGGCGCTGTTTAACCACGGCTCGCCGGGTGAACACTTCGGGCATCTGCTCAAGGCATACGGCTCGGGTACCATAGCGGCGCCCTCCTATGCCCAGTGCCGCGGTCCCCGGGAAGCGGCCTGGAAAGCCACCTTTGGCACCACGCTCGGTTCGCCGGAACCCACCGACATCCGCGACACCCGCTGCCTGGTCCTCATCGGTTCGCACCTCGGCGAAAACATGCACAACAGCCAGGTGCAGGAAATGGCCGACGCCATCGACCGCGGCGCGGATATTATCACTGTAGATCCCCGTTATTCTACTGTAGCCAGCAAATCGAAGTACTGGTTGCCGGTTAAACCGGCCACTGACCTCGCCCTTCTGCTCGCCTGGATGCATGTCCTGGTGTATGAAGAACTGTACGATAAAAACTATGTAGAAAAATACACGCACGGCTTTGATCGCCTGAAACACCACCTGCGCCGCATGACGCCGGAATGGGCCTACGGCATAACCACGATCGAACCCGAACTGATCCGGAAATCCGCGCGCCTGATGGCCGCAGCCGCACCGGCCGTGATCGTGCACCCGGGCAGGCACGTGACCTGGTACGGCGACGATACCCAGCGCAGCCGCGCCATCGCGATCCTCAACGCCCTGCTCGGTTCCTGGGGTCGCCGCGGCGGATTCTATTTCGACGAAAAAGTGACAATCCCCGATTACCCCTATCCCGAATTTCCGAAACCAAAATGGTCGTGGCGGGACATCCACGGCACCCGGTACCCCTTGGCCGGCATGGCAGCCACCAACGCCTTTCTGGACGCGTCCATCCCGGCAGAAGGCGCCGACAGCCGCATAAAAGCCTGGATCGTTGCCGGCACCAACCTGCCCATTGCCATGCCGGAAAAGGACAAATTCCATAAAGCCGTCGATTCTGTCGAATTCATCGTTGTAGTGGATACCATGCCCATGGAGATCACCGGGTATGCCGACGTGGTATTGCCGGAATGCACCTATCTGGAGCGCTACGACGAGATCCGGAGCTCGCCCAACCGCGTGCCGAACATCGCCCTGCGCATGCCCGCAGCCGAACCCCTGGGCGACTCCAAACCGGCCTGGTGGATGGCAAAACAATTAGGCGAGCGACTGGGGCTGGGCCAATATTTCCCGTATGAAGACTTCAGTGAAGTACTCGACTGGCAACTCCGCCAGGTAGGCACATCGCTGGATGAAATGCAAAAAAACGGCGTGAAGCACTTCGAACGCAAAGGCCGGCCGATCTACCTGCGGGAGGGAGAAGACATGACATTCGGCACTCCTACAGGCAAGATCGAACTGTATTCCACCGAACTGGAACACTACGGCTTCGAGCCCCTGCCCAATTATACCGCGCACCCCGAGCCGCCGGTCAATTTTTACCGGCTTATCTACGGCCGCGCACCTATGCACACCTTCAGCCGGACGGCCAACAACCCCTACCTGACCGACCTGATGGAGGAAAACAAACTCTGGATCAATCCCAAAGTTGCGCGCATCTGGGGTTTGCAGAACAACCAGGAGGTCTGGCTGAAAAATCAGGACGGCGCAGTAGGTACTTTCCCGATCAAGGTGCGCATCACCGAGCGCATCCGCTGGGATTCCGTGTACATGGTGCACGGCTTCGGGCATGCGCGCAAAGAACTGACCCGGGCCTACGGCAAAGGCGCCAGCGACACGGAAATGATCACCACAGTACCGGTAGATCCCATTATGGGAGGCACGGGGCTGCGCGCCAACTTTGTCACCTTTTTGCTTGAAAAACCGCTCACGTAAAAACAGGAATCATGCGATACGCGATGGCCATTGACACCAAAAAATGCGTCGGCTGCTCCGACTGCGTGGTGGCATGTCAATTGGAAAACGAAGTCCCGACCGGCTATTGCCGCGACTGGGTCACCGAAACCGTAGACGGCGCTTACCCCGA
Organism: uncultured Saprospiraceae bacterium; assembly: GCA_964450465.1. Taxonomy (GTDB): domain Bacteria; phylum Bacteroidota; class Bacteroidia; order Chitinophagales; family Saprospiraceae; genus M3007. The sequence continues at coordinate 14,286 of CAYVDV010000057.1, read as the reverse complement.
ACTCACCCTGGAGCTCCGCTCCGAGCGTTGCAACCACTGCGCCAATGCACCCTGCGTCCGCTGCTGCCCCACCGGCGCCAGCCATATTGCCGAAGGCGGCGTAGTGCTGGTGGATGCAAGCTGGTGTATTGGCTGCGGCGCCTGCATCGAATCCTGCCCGTACGATGCCCGCTACTCCCACCCGGACGGCTATGTCGATAAATGCACATTTTGCCTGCACCGCGTACGCAAAGGGCTGCAGCCCGCCTGCGTAGCCGTATGCCCGACCAAGTGCATGTACTTCGGCGACCTCGACGATCCCGGCAGCGAGATCACCCGGGTTTTGAAAACCCGGAAATACAAGGTGCTTGCCCCCGAAGCCGGCACCAAACCACAAGTGTATTATCTGATCTGACCAACCCGCACCGGCAACTAAAACCCGGCTGTTATGAACGAAGAACTTATCATCAGCGGACGAAATATTCCCTATATCGACCCCCACCTCAACATCTGGCACTGGCCCATCCCGGTCTATTTATTCCTGGGAGGCCTGGCGGCCGGCATTCTTTTTTTTGCCGCCTATTTTACCCTGGCCGGACGGGAGAAAGAACTCCCTACTGCCGTCAAATGGGCTACTTTCCTGGCGCCGTTTGCCCTCGTGATCGGTCTTCTGGCGCTCATCGTCGACCTGAAACACCCGCTTTATGCCTGGCGCTTGTTTATGACCATCCGGCTGGAATCGCCCATGTCCTGGGGCGCCTGGACGCTGATGGCCATCACGCCCTTGTCCCTGCTTTGGGCGGGCAGTTACCTGCGCGAGCTGATCCCTTCGTGGAACTGGCGTTTCGTTTGGCTTTGGCGCCTTGAGCAATGGACAATCCGAAACCGCAAAGCGCTGGCCTGGCCCATGATCGTCCTGGCGGTGATCCTGGGAATTTACACCGGCATCCTGTTGTCGGCTTTCAATGCCCGGCCGCTGTGGAACACCGCCTTGCTGGGCCCTCTTTTCCTCGTCTCCGGCTTGTCCACCGGCGCCGCACTGATCATGTGGATGTCGCGTTCCCTAAGCGAACGGACCTTGTTTGCCAAAATCGACCTGCTCCTGATCGCAGTGGAGCTGTTTTTCATCGTTCACCTGTTCATGGGCTTTCTGGCCGGACCGGAAGTGCAGGTAGAAGCCGCCGGTCTGTTCCTGACCGGCCGGTTTGCGCTCCCTTTTTGGGGCCTGGTAGTCGGCTTGGGCATCGTGTTACCTGGTTTGCTGGAAATCCTGAAACTAAATAACGTAAAGATCCCCGTGGCTTTACCGGCTTTTCTGATCCTGGCCGGAGGGCTGGTTTTCCGTTTTATCATGGTGGAAGCCGGTGAAATAACCCGTTACCTGTATTGATCCCTTGCTATGAAACTGTACCCGTATTTATTCGCATTTTTACTGTTGACAGCCTGTAACCGGGGGACGCCCGGAGAAGCCGGCCCCAGCCAGATCCTGCTGGACCTGAGCAATAACGAGCGCTTTTTCAACGCCGATCAACTTGCTGCGCGCATGATCGAAAAAGACCCCAGCCTCCGTTTGGTGGACGTCCGCAACCCCGAAGATTTTCGTGCCTTCTCCCTGCCCGGCGCGTACAATATCCCCCTGAGCGATCTGCTAAAGCCGGATAACCAGGATATACTGGATTGCGGCAGGTATATCATCGTTTTCTTTTCCAATGACGACCTGATTTCCGGACAAGCCTGGCAACTCAGCCGGCGGAAGGGCTGCCGCAGCAGTTTTATCCTGCAGGGAGGGCTCAATGAATGGACCCGGCGTTTCCTGGCGCCGCCAGAGCCGTCCCCAACAGCTACGGCAGCCGAGCTGGAGCAATACCGGTTCCGAAAAGCAGTTTGCCAGTATTTTATCGGTGCGAGCGATGCGCTGCAACCGGAGGCGTTCCCGGAAATCGTCCGGCAGCCGCAGGCCGGCCCAAAACAGTCCATCGACGTGCAACCCAAACCGCAAAAAGCGCAGGCCAGATCCGAGGAGGGATGCTGACCACTTCACCCCATTTGCCTTCACCTCCGCTTCCGGGCGGCAAAATCCTATGCTATGCGTTGCACCTATATATTATCCGGCACCTTGGGATTCGTACTGTTGGCAATGGGTTGCCAGAGATCTGCCGGGCCTTCCTTTAAATTAAACCTGAACGAAAGCCTGACAGCTGCCGCTTCGGAGGAATACCTCCTGCAGGCGGCTGATTTTGAAACCTGGAAGAACAATGCCGGAAAGGACCTGCTGCTGGTGGACTTGCGGCCGGTGGCCGAATTTGAAAAAGGACATCTTGACGGCGCCCGCAATATTCCCCTGCCGCAGTTACTGGAAGCGGAAAACCTGGACTTGCTGCACAACAATCAATCCATAGTGCTTCTGGCCGAAAGCGTATCGCTTGCCAGCGGGCCGCGGCTTCTCCTGACGCAACTCGGATTTAAAAATATAAAAATCCTGGCGGTTCCCGCTTATCCCGCCCCCAACACCACAGCAGACGAAATCGCGCCGGAAACCGCCCGCTACGACTTCGCCTCCATTTTCAAGCAAGCCACGGAGCGGCATGCCAAGGAACTCGAGGCCGGCAAACCCAAACCGGCGCTGCCAAACGCCGGAAAGAAGGCTGTCATACCGGAGAAAAAGCCGGCTCCGAAAGCCGGGGGGGCTGAAGAGGAGGGCTGCTGAACCTTCCGGCTCTTCGCAGCAAATCATACTTCGGGATAATTTTCCATTAAAAGAGGTTTTTGTGTCAAACCCCGTTCGGCCGGTAGTTGCCGAACGGGGTTCGTTTTGTTCCAGGTCGTCCCTGCGCTAAAATGTCGTCCGGCGGGAATAGCAGCAGCGCTACTGCGCGCTTTTTTACCAAAAACTGACAAACCAAATATTATTTGTTAATAATTATTTTGTGCAATAAAATCAGTAAAAAACACCTTTTGGATAAATCGCCCGCCCGTATATGCAGCCGCTATTTTGACGATGTACCTAGGCACACAAAGGGCGTTTTTGAAAATAATCACTCATCGCAGTGAGATTGGTCATTTTTTATGAAATAATCAAAATTTAATTTTGAGTCATAATCATAAAAATTGAAACTATTCACTCTAGCCCCGCCATTCAATTCGAAAGTCATATTTACCAAATATTCTTTCGAATAAAATTACCGGGGAATAAATTTTCCACATTATGAGGCAATTCATTAAATTTTTCGCGCTCCTGCTGGTACCGGCACTGTTCTTTGTATCCAGTTGCAAAGACGACCCTGTTGAACCTTCCAAAACCGAATTCGAACTGTTGAAAACGTATATGGCAGACAACAACCTGGACCTGCCCACTGTAACGAGCAGCTTTACCAAAGCCGGCTCGGCGCTCAATGTCAATACAGCCGACTATTCGGTGCCCGACTATTATGTGATCGACCTTCGGGCACAGGCAGATTTCGATCTGGGCCATATTAAAGACGCGCATATCGCCACGCTGGCTACCGTATTGGATGAGGCGGCAAAAGCAAACGGCAAAAAAATCCTGGTTGTATGTTACACCGGGCAGACTGCCGCTCGCGCAGTAGCGGCGCTGCGGCTGATGAACCACGAAGCATACAGCCTGAAATGGGGCATGTGCGGCTGGCACGACGATCTTGCCGGCAAATGGAAATCCAATGCAGTTGACTTTGCTTCGCCAAACTGGGTTACCACCGGTGCACCGCCGGCACTCGCAACCTTTGCCGATCCAAAACTCAACACGAACCTGACCGATGGACGGGAAATTCTACAGGCACGCGTAAAAGCTATGCTGTCCAAAGAATGGAGCGTGTCCAAAACCGATGTACTGGCCAATCCGGGCAACTATTTCATCGTGAACAAATGGCCGTTAACGTCCTGGGATGCATACGGACACATCAATGGCGCATACCGCATCGACGAAGATCTCAACCTGGCACACCTCAACAACCTCAATCCGACAGCTACTACAGTAGTGTACTGCTACACGGGGCAAACCTCTGCCATTACCGGCTTCTGGCTGGATGTGCTGGGCTACAACTCCCGCAGCCTGTCCTTTGGCGCCAACGGCATCGTACACACTGCCCTCGTTAACGGCGCAGTGGACGGCGGCCCGGGCAAATCCTGGCAAGGCGCCGGCTCCGGCAGTGAGTTGAACTACGGCTACTATGATGCTTCCGGCAACATGCACAGCCCTAAATAAGGGGGTAGTGTGATCCTGTAACTTAAAATAAGTTATCATGAAAAAGATAGCTGCAGTGCTCATTCTGGCCTGCCTTTTAGCGCCACAACTGAGCTGGTCGCAGGGATGCATGGATGCAGGGGATGCCGAAGGGGTAAAAGTAGTAGGCTATTTGCAACCCGAGTTCCGCTACGATTTTCTGGGAAAAGACGATGCAGGCAAACGGTTGGACCAAAACTCTTTTTACTTCAACCGGCTGCGAATAGGGGTTACCGGTAACATTCCATACGACTTTAGTTACTACGCCCTGACCGAACTCAGCCCTAAACTCGGCGGCCCGTACATCCTCGATGCGTTCATCTCTTACAACCGTTTCGGCCCGTACGCCAAACTGGCTTTCGGCCAGTTTAAATCGCCATTTGGACTGGAGTTGTTTACGCCTTGCCACAAGCTGTACACCATCGACCGTTCGGAAGTGGTCAACAACCTCGCCGGCCCGTTCCGGGATTTTGGGATCATGCTCACCGGCGGCACCGATTCGCTGCATATTTTTGGTACAAAGACCAAAAATCTCTTCGGCTACCAGATTGCACTGCTGAACGGCACCGGGAAAAACGTGCTGGACGACAACCGCCTGAAAGATATTTCCGGGCGGCTGACCTTCCACCCCTTCGAATTTATCACGCTCGGAGCCAGCTACCGGTTTGGCAAACACCCGGCAGCCAGTCCGACCGCAACCAAAGACGATGAACGCAAACGCCTCGGTTTTGACGTCGAACTCAAATACAAAGGCTTTCTCGTACAAGGCGAATACATTCAGGGGTCTGACATCGGCTCGTACACCACCGGCGGCGGTTGCGGCGAACCCATCGAAGTTCACGAAGGCTCACTGGATCGCGACGGGTACTTCGTACAGGCCATGTATATGACACCCTGGCGCGTTCAGCCGGTCGTAAAATACGAGACTTATGATCCAAATATCGCAGGGGATGCGCTGCACGATCAGGTGCGGACCATCACCTATGGCGTGAACTATTTCTTTAACGAATGGACCCGTCTGCAAGTCAATTACCGGTACAATGCAGAAGAGGACGGCACGGTGGAAATCCCGAATGACGTCCTGCTGGTTCAGCTACAAGTAGTTTTCTAATGTGTTATGAATAAGTATTTCCGCAGCAATCGCCGGAAAAAGTTCTTTGGCGGTTGCTGCGGATCCATTCTAAATTTCTTTGCAATGAAAATTCTAAATATACTGGCCACTGCTTTTGTGGCGCTCTTTTTCAGCACAATTGCGTCTGCGCAAGTCGATCTTATAACGGCCAAAGAGTGCATGGCCCGGTCAAAGGAGAACGCAGACGTTGTTCTCATTGACGCCAACAAGCCCAAAAACTACCTGCTGAGTCATATCAAAGGGGCGATCAATATCGATCATAACGACCTCTATCAACCCGGCGATATTGCCGGCCTGATCAAAAGTCCGGAAGAACTGGCCGCCTTTTTTGGCGCAAAGGGCATTAGCGAGAACAGCGAAATTGTCGTCTATGACGATGGTTCACAAAAATACTCCACCCGAATCTACTGGATACTCAAATACCTTGGCGCCAACAATGTCCGCATCCTCCACAAAGATCTGGAGCAATGCCGGAGCGCCCGGGTCACCCTGACTGCCGAAGCCGCAAAGTTGCCTCCGGTGAAATTTACGCCAACCATTCATCCGGAGATCTTTGCCAGCCTGGATGAAGTCAAGGCCAATCTGAATAAGCCCGATGTGGTGCTTGTCGACTGTCGAACTCCCGATGAATACAACGGCATTAAGGACAGCGACGGGCATATTCCCGGGGCAATCAATATCAATCACGTAGATTTTCTGACGGACAACGGCGCCTTCAAACCCGTTGAGCAGCTGCAGGCCCTGGCGGAAAAAATGAATATTACCCCGGACAAGGAAGTGATCCTGTATTGCAAAACAAGTGTACGCGCCGCCGTCGGTTTTGTGGCCTTCAAAAATATCCTGGGGTACGAAAAAGTAAAAGTTTACGACGGCGCCTATTCCGAATGGAAGGCCGTTGGTAACGCCGTCGCACAATAGCGCGTATTAGCAGAGAACGTGTAAGAGGAGATTGATTTGTTTTCATCTTGAGAGGCTGTCGTACTGGTACTGCGACAGCCTCGCTTTTAGTTCCAAACGGGTAACCTGCAGGGTTTCCGCCGCTGTTTCAGGATTCCTTCAAAATCCAGCAGCCCCTTTTGCATCACTTCCGAAGCCCCCGGATGACAGATCAGGCAGGCGCCAACCCGCAGGATACGCTTCTGTTCTTCTACGGTAAAGGGCCGGGCATTGGGACGCGTAGCGGAAATACCCGGCGGAAATCGCAGAAATCCCGTCCAGGCGTCTTGCGGGATGCCGTCTTGCGGCTGGGCGGCATAGGTGGCGGCAAATGACCAACGGCTTTCGGAAAAATTCAGTTCGCCCCGACCGTAACCCAGGGCCAGTGGATTGTTGTGACAGGAAGTACAGGAGCGTCCCGTGCGGGTGGTCGTATGCGGCTCTGCGGGAGCAAAAAGCCGCTGAAATGCCGGATCGGAATACGGTTGCCCGGGAAATCCGGTTTTGTCGATCGTCAGGACCATGCCGGGCACAAAGGGTTTTATCTCCCGCCCTTGGTCCGTCATAACTACGCCCAAGGTAGGTGGCTCGGCAAAAAACACACCGAGATGCTCCACCCATTTCCCTTGTTTCTTTTGCCGGCTGAGTTGGTCATAGGCGGGCGTTTCGGGCTCGTAGGTATTGTGACAGCCGATGCATTGGGGCGCCCAACCGGTGTGGCAGGCGCTGCAGGAAAGCGCAGCATGCGCCTTGCCCCGGGAACAGGCCGCTGCCGGCGGGGTCAGCACATAGCGTTTCCCGGAACGCTTGCCGGCCAGGATTGCATCGCCGTTTTTATCCAAAAAAACATTGCTCAGCGGCTCGCCCGTAACCGGGCTCAGCACAAACGCAGCGTCGAGATAATCAGCCTTCCGGAGCAGTAGAATTTTCTGCGATTCGATATCCAGCTGGTCAAACCCGGCCGTAGGCGGCGATTTGTCTGCATGGCAGTCCTGACAGCGGACCCGGACAGCGTCTTCCTTATGGAGGTATTGTTCGCCATCTCCCATGAGTTCCCTCGCGCTGTGGCAGTCGATGCAATCCAAACCGGCGGCGTGGTGCACATCCGGGGGCATGGACCGGAATACCCGGCCGTCGGCAAGGAGCCGGTAGCCTTTTTTGCCCCGGGTTTCCCCGGCCATCAGGGTGGTTTCGTGCCAGCCTTCATAATTGGTCGCGATGCGCCCGGAACGGCTGTGGCACCCGAAACAGTGTTCGTTCGTTACATTGAGGTTGACGGCAGGGTGAAACTTCCGGGAACTGCCGGCCGGCAATTCCGCGGCCCCGGAATAGTCGAGATGGCAGGCAATGCAGCCGCCACCCCGCGACTGTTCCCCAGGCGGGGCAGGGATTGATTTTTCGTTACCCAGATGGCAGGAAGCACACAGCTGCCGGAGGTGAAGATCGGCCGGGCTCTTTTTTCCAAGATCCTGCACCTGAAACATGGCAGACAGGGAGTCGGACTCCCCGAACACAAAGCGATCCACGGCGATCACACCAGCCATGGTGGTCATGAGCGATTGTTCCACCCGGTGCGCAATGGCGGGATGGCAATTGGCAGCCCCACAGGTTTGGTTTACATTAGACAGGTTCCCCGGCACCAGCACCATACCCGCGTGGGCGCCTTCCTCTTCGCTTTCCAGCGGATTGCCCAGATGGCAGGGCGAGCATCCGATTTTAGCCGGGTCATGCGATGGCGCAAAGCCGGTGTAGTCGCTGTGGCAATTAAGACAGGTTTCTTTTGCACCCAGAAGTACGCGGGCAGCGTTGCCCCGCCTGGGAGATGGGGTGTTGTTGCATCCGTTGGAAAGCCCGATTAGGAAACTGAGGCAAATTCCGGTACAAACCAGCAGAAGCGCGCGCGAGGGTTTTATGCGTTTTCGATGCGACATGGAAAAATTCATTCCGGCAGAGGCCGTTCAGGGAGCAGGACACAGCTGCGTGATCAAGTTCCAAAACTATAAACAATGTACCGTATCCCGACATCAAATGGGGCAATAAGCAGGGGAGGTAAAAATTTTTCCGGCATCTGTTGCACCGGCGAAACTTAGCGCATACCTTTGCACCGTATCAGTACACTAGTACAAATGACGCAACACCGCGCATATTATTTTGGCTATTTTGGATACTTTTTCTTTACCGAAGAAGATGTCAGGGATAGCCTGTGCGTAGTCGTGTAACCGGATAAAACAAAAAAAACGACACCATAAGGGGAGTTCCTGAGCGCAGGGACTCCCCTTTTTCTTTTTCCTAAACCATCTTCGACACATGCCTGACTTGACACCAACATTACGGTTAACCGGTCTCCGGCGCATTGCCATTCAGGGCGTGCGCGGCGCTTTTCATGAAATGGCCGCAAGAGACCTTTTCGGTCCGGAGATAACAATCGTGCCTGCCCGCACCTTTGCCGACCTGATCCGGCTTGCTGCCGACCCGGCGCAGTCGGATGCCGCCGTCATGGCTATCGAGAACAGCCTGGCCGGTAGTATCCTCGGCAACTACCAGTTGCTGCAAAACAGCAACCTGACCATTATCGGGGAAATAAGTATCCCCATTCGCCAAAATCTCATGGCCCTGCCGGGGGTTGCGCTTTCAGATCTGCGCGAGGTGCATTCGCACCCGATGGCACTGGCCCAATGCGCCGAATTTTTTCAGGCGCATCCACACATCCGCCTGGTCGAATCGGACGATACGGCAGAGCGTGCCGCGCATATCGCCAAAAACAAATTGACGCATGTCGGAGCCATAGCCAGTGCGCTGGCTGCCGAATTGTACGGGTTGCATATTCTGGCGCCGGCCATCGAAACGCATCCGGCCAACTTCACGCGTTTTCTGGCCCTGGCGCCCCGAAATTCCGCCAGGCCGGTTCCGCATGCCAATAAAGTATCCGTCAGTTTCAGTCTTCCACACCGCCCGGGCAGCCTCAACCGTATCCTGGGCCTGCTGGCCGCACAAAACGCCAACCTGACCAAAATCCAGTCGGTACCACTGATCGGGCGGGTAGGCGAATACCGTTTCCTGCTCGACTTCACAGTGCGCAACCCCGCCGTGATCCGCGAGACCCTTCGCCTGCTGGACGTCTTTAGCGACAACTGCCGGGTACTTGGCCAGTACAAGGCAGCGCCTGCGCTCTTGCATACCGTTGCCGGTCTTCCACAAACCACTCATAACCAAAGCGCATAAGCCATGTTCCGACCAGCCAGCCGTCTCGAAGGCATCGAGACCTACTACTTCGCAGAAAAACTGCGCGAGATCGCGCAAATGCGGCAGGCAGGCAAATCCGTGCTCAACCTCGGCATCGGAAGCCCTGACCTGCCGCCCGCTCCGGAGGTCATTGAAGCGCTCCGGCAAACCGCCGCACAGGCAGATGCCCATGCCTACCAGTCGTACACCGGGATACCCGAACTCCGGCAGGCCTGGGCCACCTGGTATCAGCGTTGGTATCAGGTTTCCCTGGACGCCCACGCAGAGATCCTGCCCCTCATCGGTTCCAAGGAAGGCATCGTACACATAGCCATGACCTTTCTCGAACCGGGTGACGAAGTGCTCGTCCCCAATCCGGGTTATCCTGCTTACCGCGCCGCTTCGATGCTGGCTGGTGCAAGTGTGCGATTATACGAGTTGAACCCCAAGCAACAATGGCAGCCTGATTTGCAGGCACTGGAACAAACCGATCTCAGCCGGGTGAAAATACTGTGGGTCAATTATCCGCACATGCCCACCGGCGCTGCGGCAACACTGGCAATTTTTCAGCAACTGGTGGACTTCGGACGCCGAAACCATATCCTGATCGTACACGACAACCCCTACAGTTTTATCCTGAACGATCAACCGCTCAGCATCCTGGCGGCAGAGGGCGCCCGGGAGACAGCCCTGGAGCTAAATTCGCTGAGCAAATCGCACAACATGGCCGGCTGGCGGGTCGGCATGGTGGCCGGACATCCGGAACACATACAGGCCATCCTGCGCTTCAAGAGCAATATGGACTCCGGACAGTTTCTCCCCGTTCAACGGGCGGCTGCCGTGGCGTTGCGCTTGCCGGACAGCTGGTACCGCGAACTAAACGAAACCTACCGTAAACGCCGGTACCAGGCCTACGCCATTCTGGAAACGCTGGGCTGCACATTTGATCGCGAACAACAGGGCATGTTCGTTTGGGCGCGCATACCCGGCGGATACACGGATGGGTACGCATTCAGTGATCATTTGCTACAGGAAGCCCATCTGTTCCTGACCCCGGGGGCAGTATTTGGAAGCGCCGGAGCCCGGTATATCCGGATCTCCCTGTGCAGCGACCGGCAAACGCTGCGTGAAGCCCATCGCCGCTGCCGGGATTTTGCCGCCTTAAGCAACGCCCTTGCTTCCTCCCAAAACACCCCCTTGTTATGAATATCGCAATCATCGGATTAGGCCTGATCGGAGGTTCCCTGGCCATTGACCTTCGGAGAAAAGGGCTGGCCAAACGGATCATTGGCGTGGACACAAACCCGGCGCACTGCCAACAGGCGCTGGATTCAGGTCTGGCGGACGAAGTGCTGGCACTGCCGGAGGCACTGCAACAAAGCGAGATCATTTTCGTCGCCACGCCGGTAAACCGGCTGACCGCCTTGCTGCCGCAAATCCTTGACGGGATCGGCGGGCACCAAACTGTAATTGATGTCGGTTCCACCAAGGACCCTGTACTCGGGGCCGTATGCAGCCATCCGATGCGGGGACGCTTTGTGGCAGCACACCCGATGGCAGGAACGGAGTATTCCGGCCCCACGGCGGCCATCCCAGACTTGTTTGAAGGCAAATGCTGCGTATTCTGCAACACGGAGGAGAGCGCAAAAGATGCCGTTCAAACGGCAACCCACCTCTTTCAAGCCCTGGGCATGCGCATAATTGAACTTGAGGGCGCCGCGCACGACCTGCATGTGGCCTATGTAAGCCATATCTCCCATATCGCGTCCTTCGCACTGGCCCTCACCGTGCTGGAAAAAGAGCAGGAAGAAAACCGCATTTTTCAACTGGCCAGCGGCGGCTTCAGCAGCACGGTGCGACTTGCCAAAAGCAGCCCCGAAACCTGGGTCCCCATCTTTCAGCAAAACCGGGACAACGTACTCGATGTGCTCGACGAATTCATCAACACCATCAGCCGTTTTCGCACGCTCCTGATCAAAAAAGACTTTCAAACTTTCGAAACAATGATCCGAAAAGCCAACGAGATCCAAAAAATCCTCCAATGACCCCAAT
>CAYVDV010000057.1:0-2625 GCA_964450465.1 uncultured Saprospiraceae bacterium | reverse complement strand
AATGACCTCCCAAATGACCTCCAACGACCCCAATAACCACATTCATCACATTAACCACATTCAAAGTCATGTTTCAAAAACACGCAACCCGCCCCTTCCGCATCGCCGGCCCCTGTTCGGCCGAGACAGAAGAACAAGTATTGACCATTGCCAGGGAACTGGCGCCACAGGGCATCGACCTTTTCCGGGCCGGCGTCTGGAAACCCCGCACGCGTCCCGGCGCTTTTGAGGGCAATGGCGCCACTGCCCTGCCCTGGCTGCGCCGGGTCAAGGCAGAGACCGGTCTGCGCACTGCGATTGAAGTGGCCAATGCCAATCAGGTGTATGAAGCCCTCAAGTTCGGGGTCGATGTAGTGTGGATCGGGGCCCGTACCACGGTAAACCCGTTCTCTGTGCAGGAAATAGCCGATGCGCTCCGGGGTATAGATATCCCCGTACTGATCAAAAACCCGGTCAATCCGGACCTCGATTTGTGGATCGGCGCGATTGAACGCATCCGCAATGCTGGCATCAATCAGGTGGGGGCGGTGCACCGGGGTTTTTCGGCGTACGCCAAAACGAAGTTTCGCAATGCGCCCTACTGGGAAATCCCGATCGAATTGCGCCGCCGCCTGCCGGAACTGCCCTTGATTTGCGACAACAGCCATATATGCGGCAACCGGGAAGACCTCGGAGAAGTAGCGCAACAGGCGCTCGATCTCAACTACGAAGGCCTTATGACCGAAGTGCACTGCAGCCCGGACGAAGCCTGGAGCGATGCAAAGCAACAGATCACTCCAGAGGTTTATGCAGAACTCACCCGCCGCCTGGTCGTCCGCCGGGAAACGAGCGATAATCCCGATTTTCTGGAAAACCTCGAACACCTCCGCCACAAGATCGACGAAGTGGATCTGGAAATATTCAACCTCATGGCGCGCCGCATGCGCTTATCGGAGGACATCGGGCGTTACAAGCAGCGCAACAATATTTCCATATTACAGACGGCCCGCTGGAATGATGTCCTGGAGAAGGCTTTCAGCCACGGCCGCACCCGCGGATTGAGCGAAGAGTTTGTGGAAAAAATGCTGACCGCCGTGCATCAGGAAAGCATTTCCCGGCAACACGCCGTGATGCAGCATCAATTGCCCCGGGCAAATGCCTAGTTTGAGATTGGTAACAAGCCTGTATATTGGCGCGGCATAACCGGCCGATCCCGGACGTACAAATACAAACTATCCTAACGATGAAAAAACTTGCGCTTGTCCTGATCGTATTGCTTCCGTTAGCCTGTCAAACCGGACCCGGGACTGGTAACGGAAAACATATCCCCCAGCTCGCTCTTAACAAAACTCAATGCAAGGCGGAATCGGACGGCTGCATTTTCCGGGATCTTAACCACAACGGCAAGTTTGATCCATACGAGGATGTCAACCAACCGGTAGAAACCAGGATAAAGGACCTGCTGGGGCAAATGACCCTGGAAGAAAAAGCGGGAATGCTGTTCATCAACGGCGTCCCCGTAAATGCGGATGCATCCCTTGAAAAAAAGGAAGGTACGACCGGACCTGCAGCGCGCAGGCCTGCCGCAATCGATCAGATTAGCAACCTGAAAATGACCCATTTCAATATTTGGGACATCCCGGAAGATCCGGTCATTCTGGCCCGGTGGTACAACAACCTGCAGTCGTTTGCAGAAGCGACTCGCCTGGGCATCCCGGTTACGATCGCCTCTGACCCGCGGCACCATTTCAGTGAGAATATCTTTTCCCTGAAAGCGACGGGATTCTCGCAGTTTTGCGAAACCCTGGGTCTCGCGGCTATCGGCGACACCGCCTTCACCGAAAAATTCGCCGATATCGTCCGCCGGGAATACCTGGCTGTCGGCATCCGTGAAGCCTTGCACCCGCAGGTTGATCTGGCCACCGAACCCCGCTGGGCCAGGATCAACGGCGGCTTCGGCGAAGATGCCCAACTCAGCGCCAAAATGGTGAAAGCCTGTATCAAAGGGTTGCAAGGGCCACAACTCAACGCGCAAAGCATCGCCTGCATGACCAAGCACTTCCCCGGCGGCGGGCCGCAAAAAGATGGACTCGATCCGCATTTCGAATTCCATAAGGGACAGGTTTACCCCGGCCGCAACTTCAACTACCATTTGATTCCCTTCGAGACCGCCATTCAAATGGGCACGGCGGCCATAATGCCCTATTACGGAGTGCCCAAAGGGCAAACTGCCGAAGAGGTAGGCATGGCCTTCAACAAGAGCATCATTACCGAGCTGCTGCGAAAAAAATACGGGTACAACGGTGTGGTCTGCACAGACTGGGGGCTGATCACGGACCTGCACATGGGGCCGGATCTGGTTTGGCCCGCCCGGGCCTGGGGGGTGGAACAGCTGAGTGAGCCGGACCGCGTACTAAAAGCAATCAATGCCGGGGTAGATCAGTTTGGCGGCGAAAGCCGGCCGGAACTGGTGATCCAACTGGTGCAGGAGGGCCGGCTCAGTGAAGCCCGGATCGATACCTCCGTCGTACGGTTGCTGAAGCAAAAATTCGAACTGGGGCTCTTTGACAATCCGTTTGTCGATGAAACGCTGGTTGCCGGTGTGGTCGGACAGGCAGAATCGAAGTTATTGGGCGAACAAAGCCA
>CAYVDV010000056.1:9567-16805 GCA_964450465.1 uncultured Saprospiraceae bacterium | reverse complement strand
ACGGTGCAGGATAAAACTGCTCCGATAGTGACTTGTCCGGAAGCCATCCAGGTATCCTGTGAAAGCCAGGTTCCGAGTCCGGATATCAGCAAGGTTATTGCAAGCGACAACTGCAGCAGTTCTGTTTTGGTCAAGCATATCGGTGACAGTCCGAGCGGTACATGCCCAACTCTGATCACCCGGACCTATGAAGGCGAAGATGCTTGCGGTAACACGGCACAGTGCACCCAACTCATTACGGTAGACGATAAACTGGTACCCACAGTAGTCTGTCCTGAAAATGTTCAGGTGTCTTGCGAAAGCCAGGTTCCGGATCCGGATATCAGCAAGGTCACGGCGAGCGACAACTGCGGTGGTACGGTCACGGTGACGCATATCGGGGATAGCCCGAGTGGAAATTGCCCGAAACTGATCACCCGGACCTACGAAGGGGAAGACGATTGTGGGAATACGGCACAATGCACCCAGCTCATTACGGTTGAAGATAAATTACAACCGACCGTGGTTTGCCCGGCCAATACCACGGTCTCTTGCGCCGGTGAAGTGCCGCCAGTGGATCCGGGCAGCGTAACGGCAAGCGACAATTGTGCAGGACCAGTGACCGTAAAGCACTTGTCCGATGTGGTGAGTTCGCAATCCTGTGACAACCGTTACATGATCACCCGCACCTATGAGGCTACGGACGCCTGCGGAAACAGCAACACTTGTGTGCAAATTATCCGCGTGGACGATAAGACCCCGCCCACGATGACCTGTCCGCCGGATCTGACGGTTTCCTGTGCATCTGAAATGCCTCTAGCGGATCCTGATTTGGTGGCTACCAGTGATAACTGTGGTGGACCGGTTGAAACAACCTACAAGGGGGAATACATGAGTGATTACACTTGCGCCAATCAGTTCAAGATTATCCGGATGTACATAGCGAAAGATGACTGCGGAAACACGGCCTCCTGCTTCCAGAAAATCCGGGTGGACGATCAAACACCGCCTTCCGGCACCTGTCCGGATATTACGGTCTCCTGTGTAAAGGATATCCCCTGCGATGCTTCCGACCCGAAAATGCAGGAGGCTATTCAAAAGATCAAAGCAGCCTACACGGATAATTGCGGTGGCGATATTACCGTGACTTATCTGTCCAGCGATGATCCGCAGGCCTGTACGTATCAGGATGGATCGGGATATACTTACTCCCATACCTTCCACTTCCTGGTGTCGGATGCCTGCGGCAACTCAACAACCTGCTCGCTTTCATTTACCGGAGCTTGTGTTTGCACCTATACACAGGGCTTCTGGGGCAATGCCGGTGGTAGTGCAAACGGACTGACTACGTCACAAATACTGGATACGCTCATGAAGCTCGGACCCATTTTTGTCGGCGACAGCGTAAACTGTGGATTCGGCGTATATACCAAGGCTTGTGTTCTGGGTATTTTACCGGGAGGTGGTCCTTCCAACCCATTGGATAAAAACTATGTACTGAATTGCAGCAAGAAGATCAAAAACACGCTCGTCGGGCAGCTGGTCGCTCTGCAACTGAATATTCGCTACAACAAGCATTTCCGGAAACTGCACCTGGACTCCCTGGTGCTGACGGAATCCTGCGCTATGGACTTTACCCTGGTCAAGGCGCTTGGGCTGGGTGATACGGCTACCGTGCAGGATTTGATAACACTGGCCAATGCCTTCCTTTCCAGTAAGTGCAGCGGGAAAACTTTCCCCAACGGCTTTGGTGGAAAATTGACTACCGCGCTAACGGCCTTGAACGAATACTGGGACGAATGCCGGAACGATCAGCCCTGCAAAGAGGAAGACGATGAACTGCGAAGCACAACGGATCGGACCAGCCTGGATACATCTTCAGATCTGGAGGAGGTGAAGCTCGCTCCCAATCCCGCGTTTTCCACGCTCAACCTTACTTTCAGCGCGGAGACCCCGGGATCGCTGCAACTGCGCGTATTCAATGCCGGAGGCCGCCTGGTCAAAGTTCAGATGGCAGAGCTAGTTGCCGGAAGTAACGCAATTACGATGGATGTTTCCGGTTTGGAAGCCGGTATGTACTGGATTAGTTTGACAAACGCCCAAACCGCCATTACCCGGCGATTTGTCGTGTACAGGGACTAAAGCGAAGAACGACACCACGGAAGAAGAGGCCGTCCCGCTGCGCAATGCCGGGGCGGCTTTTTCTATTCCTGCGACCGTTTCAGCGTTTCCGGTACGGGTTGCAGTTCGGCCAGGTTGAGCAATTCCAGTTTGCCTTCTTCTTTTTGCAGGAGCGCGATCAGCTGGCAAAAATTTTCAAAGAAAATCTGTGCCTCGTCGGCGTTGAGCGTTTTGCGCGGTTTGTAGGCCAGAAGGTAGAAATTGTTGCCCTCGAGGTGTGCGGGAGGCCGCTGGATGAGAAAATGCTGGAGCTCGGGGTGGAATATTTTCCGGACCTGCGATTCGAACTCGCTGCTGAGCCAAAACTTCCCGGAGAACTCCGGGTTTTCCGGAAAATTGATGTCGCTTTTGTCAAACATGGCCAATACTTTCTGCCACCAGGTTTCCGGTTTGAGTTTGAAATTGGGTAGGTACCAGTCTTTGTTGTTGGCGAAGAAAACGGTTTGGGTGATCCGCCGCGTCGATTTGCCGGTAGAGATCAAATAACTGTAGTCAAAAACAAAGACCTCGGTGTTGCCAACCAGCCCGCGCTGTACATTCCGTATCCTGCCTTTCCGGCCCAGCCAGCGGCGTTCCCGCTGGAACAGGTCAAAATCTTTCAGCTGCTGCAACAGTCCGAAGCCGTCATCTTTTGAAAAAGAAAAATCCAGTCGCCGCGACAAATCTTCCATGGCTTCCTGGCGTGCCCGGTCGCGGGCTTTGCGGATGGAAAAAACAGTGAGGAAAGCCGTGGCAGCCACGGCAGCAAAAATGAGGAAGTCAGGAATTCCCATGGCCTGGATGTTATTGGACGGACAAAAACGGAGGTAAAGTAAAAGGGAAAATTGGGAAAAAGTGCTTTGTTTCCAATCTTTTCACCCTGCTACTTTCTCCAGTAACCACTCCCGTTCTGCCAGGTAGGGCACTTCACGGATTCGGCGGAACAGTTTATCGCGGGCGGCTTGATCACCGGGTTCGAGATTGAGCAGGCGCTGGACACAGCGTACAAAATTGGCGTTCAGCTCGCGATGGTACCCAATGTTGCGGTGGCGTTGCAGGTAAATGCGGAAGCTGTGCAGGAGGGAATCCAGGGCGTTGTGCGCGCCGGTATCGTAATAGATGCGCACCAGCATGCGCCGGGCGTCGAGGTTGTGGAACACGTCCCGGAAGTCCACGTTGCGCAGAATATCCTGGGCGGCGGTGTAGTCTTTTTTCCGGAAGTAAAAGAGGGCCAGATTGAAGTGGTAGGTATTATGCCGCTCGCCCGAAGGCAGTGCCATGCGGTATTCTTCCAGAAAGGCCAGGGCCCATTCCCATTCTTCCAGCGCAAGAGCCAGCAGCAGAATATTTTGATAGGTGGCCTTGCTGAGCACGCCGTTGTCAGGGATTACCTGGCGTTCCAGCCCTGTGCGGTACAGGTCAAGTGCTTCGCGGACAAACTGGCGCTGACCGGCGTTGAGTTTTTTGATGCAAAAATTGATCGCAACAAGATACACATCGCGGAGTTCCTGTTGGGGAAGTAAACCGGCGTGCGTTGCCAGAAGGTTTTTCAGCGCCAGAAAATGCGACTCTGCTCCGCTCTGCATGATCCGGAAACAATGAAAATAGACCTGTACGGCGGGCACATCATCAAAGCGTCCGGCTTCCACGGCGACCAGGGTTTCGGGCAGCCAGGCCAGTTGTTCCGGTTGCGGTTGGCCGGGCTTGTCGAGTGCTGCACAGCCATGGCGCAGGGCTGTGATGGCTACAAAATTGCCAAAAGCCATATCGGCGGACAGAAGCGATGCGAAATCGCTTGATCCGCCGCGGTGCTGGGCTTCCCAGTGCTCAAAATGGAGTTGATACTGTTGCAGGAAAAAGCCGGCGTGCCGCAAAGGCGTAGCAGATGCCTGTTCTACCTGGCGAAATTCCCGGTCAAAAACCGAAATCAGGCCTTTTTTGCGCAATGCCCGGCAAAGGTAAAGTCCCGAAGATTCCGCATCAGCCGACCATTCGCGCCAGGCCAGGTATTGTTTCACGACCTTAAACAAAAATGACATGGTATGCCGCAAACCCGGTTCATCTGTGGAAAGATGCCGCCGGAGCGCCGCCTTGCTCCAGGCCGTTTCGTCAGATAATTGCCCGAGTATCCATTCGTATAAGCGCGCCACATCTTCCCGCCGGTTAAAGGCGGGCGATGAAACCCAGCGCTGCAGTTCCTTTCGCTCCCACCCATTCAGAGTGGCGATGGTTTGTACTAAAGGCGATTGACGCATAGCCTGCCCGGTTTTACATAATTCGTAGGACAAAAATCCAATAGAAAACCATGCCGACCAAAAAAGAAAACTGATTTTCAATTAAATAAACAGGGAAATAGCTGATTTATCTTGACAAATACGGAAAACTGTGTTTGTCTGATTTGTGAAAGGGCCGGACTTTTGTTTCCGTGAAATTATCGCAGCCAATAATCATCCTCTTATGAAAATGAAGAAATTACAACTCCTGAATTTACTTCTGGCTTTTTTAACCGCGACAAGCCTGTCTGCACAAGGTTTTCAACAACTGTATGACTTCAATGGTCCGGTTTCTCCAAACAACACTATTACTGCCGTTACTCCCACACCGGACGGTGGTTACCTGTTTTTTGTTCGCTTGTTTGGTTCCTCTCATCGACTGGTAAAAACAGACCCACTGGGTGAAATCATCTGGTCCCGGAATATCCAGGCTGTTATTTCCGACGACCCGGTGGCTGATCTTTTCGTACAACCCAATGGCGACTATATGCTGGGGCTTTATATCGAAACAACCCAGGCAACCAGCCTCGTAATGCATTTTGACGGAATGGGCAATCTGCTGCATCAGCGGGGATTTCCTGGATTTATCCGGATACATACAAAGGACGACGGGCTTTTCGTCGCAAACCGGCAAAACGATTCTACCATTCAGGTGTACCGGCTCGACCCGACCCTGGCTACCGTCTGGAATAAGCCCCTGAAAACCACCAAACTGCTCTTTATGCCGGATATGATCACCACTTCCGACGGCGGCCTGTGTATCCTGGGTTCCTACGACTCCCTGCCCGGGAACCCCAACAGCCCGAAACTGATCAAGGCCGATGCCAATGGCAACAAGCAGTGGGAGCAGAAGTACCTCGGGTCCGCCTTCACCTATTTCGGCGCGCTCAGCCAGGCGGCTTCCGGCGGTTATTTTTTAAATACTACCGACGGTACCAGCACAGACGTGATACGGACCGATAACGCCGGAGGGGTAATTTGGTCAAAAAATTTACTCTCCTCCTTTTTTACCAATTGTACAACCCCGGACGGAGGCGTTGCGCTGGCAGGCACCAGCTTTGACGTTTTTGGCGCGCGCCTGACCAAATTGGATGCTGCTGGAACCCTTTTATTCGAACGGGATTTCTTACCCAACGAAAACGATGCGGAGGCATTCCACATCCAGCCAACACCCGACAATGGTCTGATCCTGAGCGGCCATGCGGACAGCCCGTATTACCTGGGTTTGCTGATCAAGACGGACGCCAACGGCAATCTGTATTCCAATTTTATCCAGGGCTATGCGCATTTTGACCAAAACCACAACTGCGCCGCCAATACCAACGAACCCGCCCTGGCGAACTGGATCGCAACGGCTACCAAAAACGGCCAGACCTTTACTACGCGCACCCGGACCGATGGTTTTTACGATTTCAATGTCCCGCCCGGCGACTATGCGGTGCAGATCCATCCCCCCGGCCCGCTGTGGGAACCCTGTAACGGAGGCCTGTATAACGTAAGCATTACCGGCAGCCCGGACACGGCCTTCCAGGATTTCCCGGTTCAGGATTCAGCCTTGTGTTCCCTGCTCGACGTTTCGATCAGCGCACCCTTCCTGCGCCGCTGCTTCGACGCGGTGTATCAGGTATTCTGGTGCAACCGGGGGACCTTCGGGGCTGATGACGCCGTGATCCAGGTCGTTTTGCCGCCACAGCTTAATTTTATTTCTGCCACACTTGCCCCGTCCGCTCAGTCGGGCGACACGCTCTGGTTTGCGCTGGGTACTGTCGGCTTCGCCGAATGCGGGGACTTTAAGATTAGGGTAAACGTAGATTGCAATACCACGCAGCTTGGGCAAACGCTGTGCACCACGGCACGTATTTTCCCCGATACCCTTTGCGTGCAGCCGCCCAGCTGGTCGGGCGCCCGGGTGGTCGCCGACGCGCAATGCGTGGGCGATACGATGGTGGAATTTTCGCTTAAAAACACCGGTACGGCGCCCACTCAGATGTTGGATTACATCATTACCGAAGATCATGTGGTGCTGTACAACGGCACGTTCAACCTTGCCCCGGGCCAGCAGATGTTCATTCAACGCCCTGCCAACGGTTCCACTCAACGGATTGAGGCCGGCCAGGAACCCGAATATCCGTTCCCATCCCATCCATCGGCAGCCATAGAAGGCTGCGGCGGCTGGGCATCCACCGGTGTGATCAATCAATACGCACTGGACGATGCCGATCCGTTTACCGACATCGACTGCCAGGAAGTGCGGGGCAGTTATGACCCTAACGACAAGCAGGGCTTTCCGGCCGGCTACGGGGCCGAGCACTGGATCGAACCCGAAACAGAACTTACCTACCTGATCCGCTTCCAGAACACCGGTACGGATACGGCTTTTTACGTGGAAGTGCGCGATACCCTTTCGCCCTGGCTCGATCCAGCCACTCTGCGCACCGGCGCAGCCTCGCATGATTACACCTGGAACCTGAGCGGCGCCGGGGCCCTGTCGTTCCGTTTCGACAATATCCTGCTGCCCGACAGCAATGTGAACGAGCCGGCTTCGCACGGGTTTGTACAGTTCCGGATACGGCCCAAAAACGATGCGCCCTTGAACACCCTCATCGAAAACGAGGCCTCCATTTATTTCGATTTCAACGCTCCGGTGCTGACCAATACCACGGGACATCGCCTGGGACGCGATTTCTACACCGTTTCACTGGATGAACTGCCGGGTAGCACGGGTTTACCCGTATCCATACAGCCCAACCCCTTCCGGGAACGCACCCGGTTGGTTTTGCCGGACTACGCTACCGGGCTGTACCGGTTCTGTTTGTACGATGCCGG
>CAYVDV010000056.1:0-9467 GCA_964450465.1 uncultured Saprospiraceae bacterium | reverse complement strand
TGGTTTTGCCGGACTACGCTACCGGGCTGTACCGGTTCTGTTTGTACGATGCCGGTGGTCAAATGGTTTGGGATCGCAACTTCAGTGGGCCGGTAATGGAACTGTCCGCAGCCGCTCTGCACCAGGGAACCTACTGGTTTGAGCTGCGCGGGCCCGACGGAAAGGCGATCGCCCGGGGAAAAATGCAACGGGCAGGTTTTTAACGCGCCCTCAATTACTCCGGTTTTCCCTGGCCGGAGGCTTGGGTACGGCAGGAGCGGTTTCCTTTATTTTATTCAGCACCTCCTGTATGGCGCGTTCCAGTTGCGGGTCTTTGCCTTTGGCCAACGCCGTCGGGTCTTCCGGCACTTCGATGTCGGGGTCAACGCCGTGGCCTTCGCGGAACCAGCTTCCGTCGGGGTTGTACATCCGGAAAGTGGGCACGGTGACGTAGCCGCCGTCGATGAGTTGGGGGGCGCCGCTGATGCCGATCAAACCGCCCCAGGTTCGGGTGCCGATCAGCGGGCCGAGACCTGCCTTGCGGAAATAATCCGGGAAAGCATCGCCGCCGGAACCGCTCCAGCCGTTGATCAGCATGGCTTTCGGGCCGAAATGGCCCACGGGCGGCCACTGCCAGGTCTTGCCGTCGCGCACGGCCCAGAAAGCCAGGGGTTTGCGGTTGAGCAGTTCGATAAAGCGGTCGGGGATCTGTCCGCCGTTGTTGAAACGCTCGTCGACGATCAGGCCTTCTTTGTTCCACTGGCCGTAGAACATGCGCACAAGTTCATTTTGGCCGTCGATGCCGGTGCTGGGCACGTAGATGTAGCCGATTTTGCCGCCGGAGAGCCGCTCCACCAGTTGCCGGTTGCTTTCGATCCAGGCGAGGTTGCGCAGGCGCGTTTCGTCGCCCAGCGTCTTTACGGCGATGTTGCGGGCGTTACCGGGATTGGGGTCTTTGCTCACCGTTAATTCCACCGTTGTTTCAGCCAGTCCTTCGAAGGCCGCCCAGGGATCGGTTCGGGTATCGAGCGGCCGGCCGTTTACGGCCAGGATATAGTCGCCGGTTTCCACGCCGAGACCGGGAGCATCGAGTGGCGAGCGCACTTCGGTGTCCCAGGGTGCGCCGCGGATGATCTGTTTGATGCGATAGGCGCCGTTTTCAAGGGCCCAGTCCACACCGAGGTATCCGGTTGCTTTTTGTTTGGGTTGTGCCTGGTCGCCGCCGCCGCGGTAGGTGTGGGAGGCATTGAGTTCACCGATAAGTTCGCCGATGAGGAAGTTTACATCCGTTCGGGTAGCGGCATAGGGCACCAGCTCGCCGTAGCGTTTGCGCAGTGCCGGCCAGTCCACCCCGTGCATGTCGGCATCGTAGAAAAAGTCGCGCTCGAGCCGCCAGACATCGTTGAACAACTGCTGCCATTCGTCGCGGGGAACGAGTTGCATTTCCAGATTGTCGAGCGGCACTGTTTTCTCCATTTTTTGGTCGGGTTCTGGGTTTAGCACGGCCGCTGTTTCTTTTTTCAGTACCAGTACTTTTTTCCCGTCGGCAGAAAGTTCATAGCCGTTTATGCCGGCGATGACCTGTTTGGTTTCCCGCTCCTTCAGGTCAAAAAACTTCAGGACCAGGCCGGGTTCGCCATCCTCCGGTGCGGGAACCATGGGCGTCAGGAACAACAGTTTCCCCTCACTAACGGATAAGTCACCATAGTTGCCGGCGGGCAGGGGCAGCACAGTCACCCGGCTTTCCAGGCCATCCAGATCGATATTCACCGGTTTTACGGCTGCGCTGTCTTTTTTGGGTTCCTCTTCCTCTTTTTTGGGCGACGCGTCTGTTTTGATCGCCACGGTATCGTTCTGCGCATACATGGGCGAGGGCACGTCTTTGCGCAGGGAAATGGCGGCCAGCAGGCTGGATTTGTTGTAAATGAAGGAGTTTTCAAACTCGCTGTATGCCGGTTCGAAATGGCGGTTGGTCAGGAAAAACAGGTATTTCCCGTCCCGGTCAAAGCAGGGATCGTAATCGGCATAGAATCCCGAGCTGACCTGCCGGAGCTGTTTGTTTTGCGTGTCGTACAGGAAAATGGCCGGATTGGCATTGTCGAGCCCCCGGCTATAGGCCAGCCAGCGGCTATCGGACGACCAGGATGCCCGGAAACTCTCCAGGCTGCCTTCAAAAAGGTCCAGCGCCTGATCGATTGCAGTGGTCGTTTTTGCATCGCGGTCATACACCTGTATGCGCATGGCCTGATCCACGAAAGCCAGTTTTTTGCTGTCGGGCGACCAAAAGAGATTGTAGCGGAAGCCGGATGTAAAATTGGTCAACGTTTGGCTCTGGCCGGGTCGCGTGAGGTCCTGAAGTACCAGTTGGTATTCCCCGTTTTTATCCGACCACCAGGCGGCGTAGCGCCCGTCGGGCGACCAAGCCGGGTAGCGTTCAGCCGAGCCGCTGCTTTGGGAGAGGTTGACGGTGAAACCTTTTTGGGCAGGCACGTTAAATATTTCTCCCCGGGCCTCTACGAGCAGGCGTTTTCCGTCGGGGGAGAGGCTGTAATTGCGGATCCATTCGCGCACATTTTCCTGCCGTGGCTTTGCGGCCATAAAATCATCGACTACCTGGATGTTTACTTCCTGGAGCGCATCGTTGGCGAGTTTAAGGAGGTATATTTTACCTCCGGCGGTAAAGACGATCTCTTCCGGACCCAGGGCAGGGTAGGCGGCATCGAAATCCTTGAAATGGGTAAGCTGTTTGCGTGTTTTGCTGCGCAGCTCGTACGACCAGATATTGAAACGCTTTTCGCTGCCGGCATCGGAGAGGTAGTACACCGTATTGCCGTGCCACATCGGGAACTCGTCGTTGGCCTCGTTTTGCGTGATATTTTCGCTGGCCAGGGTATTCAGGTCGAAGGTGTACACATCGGCCGCTGTACCGCCGCGGTAGCGTTTCCAGGTGCGGTTGGCGCGGGATTTATAGACAAAGGCAATTTTTTTCCCGTCGGGTGAAAAACTGGCGTATTCGCCGTAGGCCGGGGGCATTTTTTCGGGCAAGCCACCCGTTGCCGGTACCTTGTAGAATTGGGAAAAGCGCTGTTTTCCACTGTTCATGCTCGAGGTATAGAGCAGACTTTTCCCGTCGGGGAACCAATCCTGCAGCACATCGGGCATGCCGTGGTGGGTAATGCGTTGGGGGATGCCGCCGCTGATGGGCAGAGTATAAATATCGAGGTTGCCGTCGTAGTTGCCGCTGAACGCGATACTTTGGCCATCGGGGGAAAAGCGCGGGTACAGTTCCGGTCCATCGGGCGAACTCAGTTTGGTGGCCGTACCGCCTTGTTTGGGCACGATCCAGATGTCGTCGCCGAAAACAAAGGCGATGTTGTTGGCCGATACGTCGGGTTGGCGGAAAAGCCGGGCGTTATTTTGCGCGGAAAGCGCACCGGACGCTGCGAGAAATAAGATGGGAAGTAATGGTTTCATATGCTTAAAAGCTTAAAAATGTACAAATAATGCTTTTGAAGTAAAAACTCATGCAAAAACAACATTATTTTGCATGCCCGATTTGGTTAAATAGCGCTGCCAAATTAAAAATAGTGCGGCACGCAACCCGGAAATTGTTTTTATCGTACCAACCTTTTAGACCATCCATTCGTTAATAATGTAGCAACGTATCGATTTCCCGCCATGTTGATCCGCAAATCTGAAGAATCGCCACTTGACCGCCTGGAGCGCGAGGCCAACGATGATTTTCATCTGTTGGCGGATCTGGGCCCCGAGTACTTTAGCGGAGAGCATCTGCTGGAGTTGCGCGAGCGTATGCGGTGGCGCATGGTGCAGTTCGATCGCTGGCAGCGGCTCAACACCATGATCGGTGCGACGGCAGCGGGCTGGCTGCTGTTGGGCGTTTTAGCCATGTTGGTGGGATGGCCCCTGATTGGGCGTCTGGCGTTTGCGGTGATGGCCATCTGTCTGCTGGGGTTTCTGGGCGGTGCGTGGTTTCTGAAATGGAAATACGAAAGTCGCGGCGAGCTGGAATACACCCTGCAAACCATCGAAGAAGAACTCCGCCGGCGGGCGGCGCTGCGGGGGCGAAGCGCGCATTTATGAGTGGTATCTATGCTTTCTCAATTTCTTGATGCATTCCGAAATGCCTGCGCGGCAGGGCAGTTCCTGAAATGCACGTTGAGTAAACCCACGCCCTCGGCGGCAGAGGGGTTGAAAAATATTTACCTGCGTCCGGTCGAGCTGAAAGCCGGGCCGCGCATTGCCTTCAACTTCCGGTATAAAACCCGCGATGAAGTCCGGAATTTTGCGCTTGAAGAAGCGGTACAGCAGCTGGAAACGCTGCTCGGAGCGGCTTTTTTACAGGCTGATCTATTTTCTACCGGGGAAGACCTTTCCCTGACGTTTTCCAAATCCGGCAAGATGTTTTTATCCTCGAAAAAACCGACCCACACCGATCCTGCCGATACCCGGCACAACCGCGAAAAGCAACGCCTGCTTGACCCCGCAGCACCTTGGCTGCATACCCTGGGTATCACCAATAAAAAAGGCGATGTATTGCCGACGGCACAGGACAAGTGGAAGCAGATCAACAAGTTTCTGGAAATCATCGAAAGCCTGCTGCGCGCACATCCTTTGCCCAAAGACGCCCGCATTGCCGATATGGGCAGCGGCAAAGGTTACCTCACCTTCGCCTTGTACGACTATCTGACCAACCGCCTGGATATGAAGCCGAAAATCACGGGCATTGAATTGCGGCAGAACCTGGTGGATTTTTGCAATAAAACCGCCCGGGAGGCGGCTTTTGAAGGCCTGGAGTTTGTCGCCCGCGATATCAATGACTTTGAGTCGGATCGGCTCGACCTGCTCATTGCCCTGCATGCCTGCGATACGGCCACCGACCTGGCCCTGGCAAAGGGTATCCATGCCCTGGCGGATATCGTGATCGTGGCGCCCTGTTGCCACAAGCAGGTTCGCAAAGACATGCAGGCACAAAACGAGCTGGCCCCGGTACTCCGGCACGGGATACTGGAAGAACGGCAGGCCGAGATCGTGACCGACGGGATACGGGCTTTGCTGCTGGAAGCAAATGGCTACCGGACCAATGTATTTGAATTTATTTCAACCGAGCATACGGCCAAGAATGTGATGATCACCGCGGTGCAGGCCGGACGGGCAGCTGCCGCCGAACGGCGCCGGGAAGAAGCTCTGGCAAAAGTGGAAGCCTTGAAAAAGGGATTTGGCGTGAATGAACATTATCTGGAGCGTCTGTTGTGAAGGCCGCCCGCAGGAGCAATGCCCCGATTCACAATCAAAATTTAACGAGAAACCATTTTTAAACGGCAATATCTTATGCGATACTTTTATTCCGGTGCACTCTTTTTTTTCCTGATGACCAGCCTGTCTGCCCAATCATCCGATGCGGCGTATGCCGCAGAGATCCTTCAGCACCGCGAGCACTATAAACAGGAATTCCTTACCGAGGAACGCTCACCCCTGACAGCGCAGGATACAGCGCTGCTCGACTTTTTTCCACCGGATGCAAACTGGCGGGTAAAGGCCCGTTTTGAACAAACCCCCGAGGCGCAATCCTTTGATCTGCCTACCTACAGCGGCCGCACCAAACCCTATGTGCAATACGGTGTAGCCCGGTTTGAAGTGAATGGCCAACCGGTGCAACTGGCACTTTATCAAAATCTGAAACTGGCCAAACAGAAAGCTTTCCGGGACTATCTTTTCCTGCCCTTCAAGGACCAAACGAACGGCGACAGCAGTTACGGCGGCGGTCGCTATCTCGATTTTCGCACCGGCGATATCGCTTCCGATGGTACGCTGGTCCTGGATTTCAACAAAGCCTACAATCCCTGGTGTGCGTACAGCGATGGGTACAGCTGTCCGATACCGCCGGCGGAGAACCATCTGGAACTGGCTGTAGAGGCCGGTGAGAAGAATTTTAAGGGAGAAAAGAAACACTAACCTGTACGGTTTGACCTTTTCCCTACTTTCGTTGTTTAATCCTTTAGCAACGACTTAATTGAAACGGCAGGATCAGAACACATGAAAATCGGCATAGTTTGTTACCCTACCTACGGCGGATCCGGTGTCATAGCCACCGAGCTCGGCCTTGGCCTTGCCCGGAAAGGACATGAGGTGCATTTCATCACCTACCGCCGGCCGGTCCGGCTGGCGCATTTTCACGAAAATGTATTTTACCATGAGGTGGATAATGAGGATTATCCCCTCTTTGAATACCCGCCGTATGATACTGCCCTGGCGTCCACCATTGTGGATGTGGTGCAGTACCAGAACCTCGATATTCTGCATGTACACTATGCCATACCGCATGCAGCGGTAGCCTATATGGCGAAGAAGATCCTGCTCACCCAGGGGCGCTATGTGCCGGTGATCACTACATTGCATGGTACCGATATAACCCTGGTAGGTAATAACCGGGCCTTTGCCCCCGTAGTCGAGTTCAGCATCAACAAGAGCGATGGGGTAACTACCGTTTCGCAGAGCCTGAAAGACGATACCCTGCGCTTGTTCAACATTGAACGGGAGATCCGGGTGATCTATAATTTTATCGACTTCGAGCGGTTCCGCAAGGTGGATAAAGACCATTTCAAGAAGATCATTGCCCCCGATGGCGAGCGCATTGTGGCGCACACGTCCAATTTCCGGAAGGTAAAACGGGTGGAAGATGTGGTCCGGATCTTTAAAAATATCCACGATAAAGTTCCTTCCAAACTGCTCATGATCGGCGATGGCCCCGAGCGCCTGAATACTGAGCGCCTTTGCCGCCAGCTGGGCATGTGCGACAACGTACGGTTCCTCGGCAAGCAAGATGCCATTGAAGAACTGCTGGCGATTTGCGACCTCTTCCTGATCCCCTCCGAAAGCGAGAGTTTCGGTTTGGCGGCCCTCGAAGCCATGGCCTGCGAAGTACCGGTGATCTCCTCCAACAGCGGGGGTTTGCCGGAGGTGAATATTCACGGGGTAACCGGATTCCTCAGCGATCCGGGCAATATCGATGAAATGGCGCTGCATGCGGTCGATCTGCTGCAGAACGAAACCATGCTGCAACAATTCCGCAAGAATGCATTGGAACAGGCCAAACGCTTTGATCTGAACAATATCCTCCCCGATTACGAAGCCTATTACGAACAAGTGCTTGCGAGCAGTGAGATCAAAGTCGAGTAAATGTATATGAAAATTGGAATCCCCGGCGGCACACAGGCGCTCTGGCTGGCCGAATTTGCCCAAGCCGAACTGCGCCGCATCGGCATGGAAAGCGATCTGGCCGTTTTTAAAACACCGGAAGATCAAGTGGCAAATCCCGATATCTTTACCCGGGAAATAGAAGCTGCCCTGCAACGCGGCGAAATTCAGACGGCGCTCTATCCGATGGAAATGCTGTCCACCATACAAGCAGAGGGGCTGGTCATCACGGCTGTTTCACAACGCGACAACCCGGCTGACCTGCTGTTGATCCGCCCGGAAGCCGTCGACCCGAAAGGTATTTTCAAACTCAAAGCTGGCGCTGTCGTGGGCACTGCGGCGCCGCGTCGCGCCGCACAGATGCGCTTTTTCCGGCCCGATACGGATATTCGCAGTCTTGACGGCGCTGTTTCCAGCAGGCTGGAGCGGCTCCGGAAAGGCGATCTCGACGCCATTTTTACAGATGCGGCCGGTTTGTACCGCTTGGGTCTGGATGTCAGCGATCTGATGGTACTGGAACTGAACCCCCGCGAATTTATACCGGCACCTGGACAGGGGGTGTTGGCCTGGCAAGCACATCGCGATGATTTGCCTGCGCGCCGTATCCTTAAGCAAGTGCATCACCCGGAGGTATCTGCTTTGACCAATGTGGAACGCCGGGTGTTACAGTTGCTGGGCGGAAGCCCGGATCTGCCACTTGGGGTATTTGCAACGTGCGATCCGGCCGGTAATTATCACGCGTTTGCCGCATGCGAAATCGAGGGGCAGCTGCGTCAGGTCAGGTTGTCCCAAAGCACGAGTTTCGGAATGGCGGAAAAACTGGCGGAACGCCTGCGGGAAGGGTGAGGTTTTTATTTTACTGGTCGATAAACTCCTTTTGCAATCTTGTCCACACGGAAACCATGGGAATTGGCACCAGCTGTCTTTACAACTGATTCTTTGCCAGTAACACCTCCATAGACTTCCACGCCATTTCGCTGTTCACGTTGAATTTTCCTTTCAGGTAGCGGAAAATCTTGTCTTCCTGTGGCGTCACGACGCCATCGGCGAGGATAACGTCCAGGCAATGGCAAAATAGCGGCAGGCGGGTCTGTTCCCGGATGGCGCCGATAGCGGCATCGATCAGTGCGGCCGGGCTGCCGGCTTGTTCGAAGTACCGTCCCGCTGTTTCGACCAGTGCTTCAGGATTTCGGCCTTTGAAAATATTGCGGCTTCGAATGGCGGTCTGAAAGGTGTCGTTTTCGGTCATGCCGTAGATTTCACTGGAACGCAGACAAGCCATCAGTACGGCGGCGCAGGCTTCGGCCTCGTCGGTAATCTGCAGGGGGGCATGGGCGCCCGGCTGGTCGCTGAAGAAATCGGCGGGTTTTTTCATGTGTAAAAATGGTTATGGTGCAAAATAGTACAAGAATACCGCAAGCGCAACGGCTGCTGCCCAACGGGCGAATTCCGACCAGCGCGCCCAGTTTTTATTTTCGAGCAAAGCGCCGAGACTGGCCGTTGTCCATACGATCCAGGTGCTCAGTGCGACGTTAAGCAGATTGGGTCCGGGGTTTTGGCCGGCAGATTTCAGGAACAGGAAGGTTGCGCCGATCAACAGCGCAAAATTAGCGAGGACATAGTGATGCACTGATGCTGATACCGGCGTATCGAACTTCCGGAATGTTTCGGGGGATACGGGTTTGGCTTTCACGCTGCCGCCAAGCGCTTCGGGAAGCCAGCCCGGTTTCCGCCACAACATGTTCCAGCGGTCGGCCCAGGAGGGTGCCAGCCAGAGATTTTTTCCCAACCAGACATAGTAATCGATTTGTGCCCAAAGGGGGTTCCAGCTCCGGAGCGGTACGGTAACCCCGTATACGGGAACTTCTTCCTCTTCCTGGAACGTACCAAACCAGCGATCGAACAGGATCAGGGTTCCACCGTGGTTTTTGTCGAGGTATTTCGGATTCATGCCGTGGTGTACCCGGTGGTGGGAGGGCGTGTTGAAAATGTATTCAAATACCGGATGGAGCTTGCCTATGGTCCGGGTGTGTATCCAAAACTGGTAAAGGGTCTGGAAGGTTGCCATTACCAAAAACGCAGCCGGGTTGAAACCCAGCAGGGCCAGCGGCAGGTAAAATATATTGGAGGCAAAAGCCTGAATGGCCGATTGGCGCAATGCCACACTCAGGTTGTACTCTTCACTTTGGTGATGCACGATATGCGTACCCCATAAAAAACTGATTTCATGGGTGCTGCGGTGAAACCAGTAGTAAAAAAAATCGACGCCGATA
>CAYVDV010000055.1:0-16876 GCA_964450465.1 uncultured Saprospiraceae bacterium | reverse complement strand
CGGGGTTCGAGTTTTTAGAGTTTTGAGTTTTGGGTTTTGAGTTTTGAGTTGGTTCACCTTTGCGGTAAGGGAAATCAAAGGGCAAAAACACAGCAGGTTTTTTGCCAGATCATATTCTCTGGCGTATCAGGGCCCTTTCCATGGTCTCCGTGTTCTGAACTGTCTTCACAAACAGAATTGCACCGCAATTTCCGTTCACCGAAAAGGTGAACCAACTCAAAACTTCCCTGGTCATAGTTGCATTCGACCACTATCGGTACCATGGCAGGGTCCGGTAGTTATAAGTGGGATAGCGCATTGCTCAGCGCACAAAATTCCGTTCGAATACCCCTTCATTTCCGCGGTCATCGGTTACTACAAGCCGCAGGGTATGCTGTCCGGGGCCTATTCGGCCGTCGAAGCGGTGGGTGAGCCGCACGCGTTTGCTGTCGTATTCAAACAAGATCCACTTACCGTCCACGGTGCCCTGGTAGCGAAGTTTATCCGCGCGGCCATCTATGCGGAAGTTGTCGCGTAGGCGGAACGACATGGTGCTTTTCCGGCGCATATCCGCGCTGAACACCACAGGGGTGATCGTCGGCGCCGTTGTGTCTGCCATTACGCAATAGTCGCCGAGATCGCGAATCCGGGTTTCCAGCAGATCGCCGCGCCAGTTTCCGCCGCAGTTGACGGGCCTTCCTTTTTCCACGCGCGCGATCACGGCTTTGGGCCGCAGCGCCTCCGGCAAATTTTCGGGCTTTATACTAATGGTACAGTAGCGGTGCAGGGGTTCTGTGGGGTTGTGTACATGGTGTAGCGGGGAATACATCCCGGCCTGCGCAGGCGTAGTTTCGTAGTTAAAATACAGTGTTTCATACAGGGTGCCCCGGGGCATGCTGAGGGCAAAGCCCTCCATATCGACGCGGTTGTCCACATCGTAGGGCAATTCGAATTGGTAGTCCGGTTTGGGCGCCGGGCTTACCTCGTCGCGCAAAACCCAGAAGCTTATTTCCGAAAGGTTATTGTAAGAATCTGTGGCTTTGATGGTGATTTTGGTGGGAACTTCCTTGTACAGCGGGATGGCCCCCAGGGATTCCGTGCGGGTGTAGTTGGAAAGCCGGTCGCCCGGAAGTACAAAGCAGCGGTGGAACCAGGCGCCGTAGCGCTCATGGGCGGAGTAGTCGGCATGGGCATTGAGGTATCGGGTTTCGTCGAAGTCGATCTCATCGGCCTGCCATTGGAACGCCGGTTCGTCATTGGCGAGCAGGCGCAGGGTGTACAGCCCGTTTTTGTTGTAGGGGTTGCCGGTAGCCTGGTCGAAGGCCTTGATGCCAAAACCCACCCGCCAGGCCGGTAGCCGCACGGTGTCGCCCCGGATGCCGTAGGTGCCGTCCGGGCGCTGTTCAATGGGGAAAGCCTGACTGCTCAGGACCTCCCGTTTTTCATTGAGGAAATACACCTTCATGTCGCGCAGTTCCGGGGGGATATTATCTGCTACGGGCAGGCCGAACAGCAGGGGATTCAAGGCTTTTTGGTTGGATGTTCGGCGGATCTCAAAGTGCAGGTGCGGTCCCTCCGAACTGCCGCTGTTGCCCATGCGGGCGATCTGTTCGCCTTTTTTCACCTTAAAGGAGCCATCGGTGGGGTACAGGTCCACCTCGAATTGTTGCCGCTTGTACTGCGCCTCTTTTACGTAGCGCTCCACTGCGCTGGAAAATTTGTCGAGGTGGGCATACACGGTGGTATAGCCATTGGGGTGCTTGAGATACAGAACATTTCCGTAGCCGCTTTCCTGCACCCGGATGCGGTCGATGAAGCCGTCGGCCGCGGCAAATACGGGCTGGCCTACACTTCCGGAAGAGCTGCTGATATCGATTCCGGTGTGAAAGTGATTGGATCGCAGCTCGCCGAAGGTGCCCGACAGGCGAATTTTTTCAGGGTTCACGGGCATCCGGAAATAATCCGTAGGAAAGGGTTCCGTCGGTTCCGCACGGCTGGTAAGTTCCGGAAGGCCAAAAGAGACGGCAGGCAGTATGCCGGCCAGGCAGAAAAAGGCGCGCAAGATCAATTTCCCCATCACGAACAGTAATTTTCGGACTTCCCGCCTTCGGGAAGGCAGGGTAGTATGTTTTGCATTTTTTTGCAAATTAAGGAAATGCGAATAATTGAAAGCGGGTCCGGAAGTAAAATTGACCGAAATAATACGCAAGTGGCGATTTTAGGTACTTTTTCGCAGCGCCACCTTCCCCTCCCGGAATTCCCACAGGCCGATCAGGGAGCGCTCGTATATGTTCTTTGCCAGGTATTCGAGAAATAGTTCCCTGGAAATACTCCGGGCCCCCAAACTGCCGAGGTGTTGCGTTTCCTGCTGACAGTCGATCAGCCAAAACCCGTTTTGCTCCAGGGCCCGCACCAGGGTAATGAAACCGGCCTTGGAGGCATTGGGTACCCGGGTAAACATGCTCTCCCCAAAAAAGATGCGGCCCAGCGAGAGCCCGTACAACCCGCCCACCAGTTCGCCCGACTCCCATACTTCCACCGAGTGGGCTACCCCCTGGCGGTGCAATTCGGTATAGCCTTCGATAAAATCTTCCGAGATCCAGGAGCCTTCTTGTCCGCCCCGCGGCAATAGCGCGCAAGCCTGCATTACCTGTTCAAAGGCCGTATCCAGCGAATACGTGAATTTTTGCCGGTTAAAAATGGAGCGCATGCTCTTTTGGACTTTTAACTCAGCCGGGAACAACACAAAACGCGGGTCGGGGGAATACCAGAAAAAATTACCGTCGTCTTCAAACCAGGGAAAAATGCCGTTCCGGTAGGCCAGGACCAGGCGCTCCGGGCTCAGGTCGCCCCCGATAGCCAGCAGCCCCCCGGGTTCAGCCAGGGAGGGGTGCGGAAACACCAGGTCATGTTCGGAAAGCCAATATACGGGCATGTTTGGCGGGCGGTTTGCGGCGCTGGATCAGCCGGATTGCACTTAACTTCCTTCCTCTATTTCCGCCGAAAGACCGCGGTCGAGCAGGGCTTCGCACAGCGGGACCAGTTCGTTTTTCGGCCCGGTCTTCACCGTCGCTTTGCCCTTGAAGTGGATAATGATTGATAATTGTTCAGCCTGCTCATGGGTGTGTTTCAGCACTTCCATGAAACACCGGATGACCCAGTCAAACGAATTGACATCATCGTTGTACACAATGATCTGGACCGGGAGATCAGAACCAATGTCTTCGTCAACCAGTACGTCTTCTTCTTCTTTCCAGCGTGGATCAGGCATATTATGTGTGATTAGCGGGTTGCTGTTTGGCGGGTAATCAATAGCCCGCTAACCAGCGACCAGCAATGATTCCAGTGTTTGGCGGACTGCATCAAAATCGGGCAGATCGCCGGCGTTTTCCAACACTTCGGCATAGCGGATGGTTCCCTGGCCATCGATCACGAAAGCGGAACGTTTGGAGACGCCTTTCATTTCAAATACAAACGTTTTATACAGGGCGTCGTATTTCTTGCTCACGGTTTTATTGAAGTCCGACAGCAGCGGGAAGTTAAACCCGAGTTCCTGTTTCCATTTATCCAGGGCATAGATGCTGTCCACCGAAATTGCCAGGATCTGGGCGTCGAGTTTTTCGTATTCCGCGATGCTGTCGCGCAGGAGACTGAGTTCTTTGGTGCAGACGCCGGTAAAAGCCAGCGGAAAAAACAACAGCACCACATTTTTACCCTGAAAATCCTTGAGGTGCATCAGCGATTTGTCGCTGGCGCGCAGGGAAAATTCGGGGGCTTTATCGCCGGGTTGTAACATATTCGGTAGTAAGCGGATGATCAATTAAGCGCAAAAATAGGCAACATCCTCCTAATCCTGTTCTTACCGATCCAGTTGTTTCAAAAACCATTCGCGCTCTGTCAGGACCGGCGCCGTTGCGACTGCCTGTCGCAGGGCATGCACGGCCGGGGCATCCTCCGGGTGGAGGGCCAGCAGCTTGCGCATCATGCGTACGATGGCCAGGTAATTGTCCTTGTGGTAACCCAGCACTTTTTTACGCCGGAGATAAATTTCGATGCTGTCCAGTTGGTTTTCCAGGGCGTTGTACTCGTCCATTTCAAAGTAAATTTTACACAGCATGGTCTTGGCCATGAGGTTTTGCAGGATGTCGTCGTATTCCATGCGTACAAGATGCTGCATGGCCTGGCGGTAGTTGCCGGTGTCGTAAAAATAGCGGGCCAGATTGAAATTCAGGGTTCCGTCGCGGTGGTTGGCCGGCAGCAGGGGCGCGTATTCGTGTAAAAAGCGGTGCGCCCAGTCGTACTCCCGCAGGTTAAGGGCGGCCAGCGCAATATTGGTATAGGTCCAGCGCGAGAGGGCGCCGTCTTCCAGCAGGGCGCCCTGCGCGAGGCCCGACTGGTACAGGTCAAACACGTCGCGGAAATAGGGCGCGTCGGCCTGGTTGATGCGCCGGATGCAATAATTGATCGCCATAAGGTAGAGGTCGTGTACTTCTGCCACGGAAAAAGCCCCGGCATGGGCCTGAAGGATGGCTTTGAGCCGGTGGAAATGCGCGTCGCTCTGCGGCCCTCCCGCCAGGCTGAAATAACCGTGGTAATAGGCGGCCACGGAGGGCTGCTCCAGGTACGGATGGCCATCCAGAAAAGAAAGGATCGTATTGAGTAATCCCGGGTTATATCGGTGCTTGGACACCGCCTGATGGCTCAGCAACATACAACCGGTGCGCAATTTTTCCACGATGAATGCAATATCCTGGGCTTCCGACAACTCCTGCAGGTTGAAGGCCTTTGCACGGCCCTGCTGTTGCGACAGGTAATAGGCTTCCAGTTGCAAGCGCTGGTCGCTGCGGTGGTAGCCGGCTCCGCGGTAGGATCCGGACTCCAGTTGTTTGCGGGCATAGCGCAGCATGCCCGCGCTGAGCCCGTCGAGCCGCAGACGGCGCAGGGCTTCTACCGTCAGTACATGACTTTCTTCCGGATGCTGTTGCCAGGACTCCAGGGCCAGGAATTGCTCCAGGCTCTCGAGCAGGTAGCTGTTCAGGTGGTAAAGGCGCCGGGGTGTTACGCGGAGTTGCCGGGCCAGCACTGCCTTGTCCAGGTCTGCTGCCGGCGACGCTGCCATACGGCTGCGCAGCAACTGGTAGAGTTGCTGTACCCCAGCATGTGTTACGTGGTAGGGAGAAGCGATAAATTTGTCCAGCGCCCGCAGTGAAGCTGCCGGTAAAGCATTAAGGATCTGTACGACGGGTGAGTTGGTCATGATTTGGCAGTAAATACTCTTCCAGATAACTTATTTGTCTGCAGCAGCGTATTCCGAACCGGGAGAAAACACAAAGGAGGCAAATAATTCCGGAACACAAAAGAAATGTTTTTTGAAAATATTATTTAAAAAATTGTTGTAAATATTTGTAAATCAATAATGTAAAATTATTTATTAAAATTTTCAATCTGAAAATAGCTTTAAAATGTCTTTGTTCGCCCGAATTACATCCGGCACTTTTGTACCATGAATAATCGGACGAATCAATAAACCTGTATCACCATGAATTTATCTCGTACTTTTTTGCGCCATGCGTTCATCCTCTTGTTCGGCCTGAGCGCTCTCGCTGTCAGCGGACAGTCGTTCCGGCTGGCCTATTCTCCGGACGGCAGTGTCTGTCGCGACCTGGTGGAAACCTCCAACGGGGGATTCCTGCTGGTTGGCGGCATTGAAACGGACAGCTCGCTGTTCCTCCTGCGCACAGGCCCCAATGGCGGCCAGGTGTGGACCCACCACCAACAACTGAACGGCGCCTCGGCAGTTGCGGTGTGCCCGGCTTCCGACGGCGGGTTCGCTGTTCTTTGTGAAAACTACCGGGATGGCGCGGACCTGCGCAACCTGCTGTTGAAAATCGACAGCGCCGGCAACACCGAATGGCAGAAGATCCTCGACAATCCCAACCTGCCCAATGGATACAAAGACATTGTAGCCGTAGCCGGAGGCGGCTATGCCCTTGCCGGCGATGCCCGTACCTTCGTCCCGGTTTCGGATTTTCACATCCGGCTATTGCGCCTGGACGACTCGGGTAATACGCTCTGGACCCAAACCGTCGGCGCAGACAACGGCAAAAAGGAATTTGCGTACCGGCTTGCCGAAATGCCCAACGGCGACCTTGTGGTGGGCGGCGAGCGACGCAACAATGCACCTGCCGATGCCTCCAATTTTTTCCTCGCCCGTCTGAATGCGCAGGGCGCTGTGCTCTGGGAACAGGAGTATGACAAAACCGGCTACCAGAATCTTGCCGATTTCAAGGTGGATCAGGCCGGCAACCTCCTGCTGTTCGGAGAAACCCGGCAAACGGACCCCACCCGGCTGGCGCTCCTGAAGACCGACGGTACCGGGACGGAACTCTGGTACCGGCAGCCGCGGCAAACTTACTCCAGCACTGCACCGGGGGGCCTGGCACTTGCCAAGTGTTTTGCCCTCGATCAGGCGGGAAGCGCTTATATCCCGGTTTTCGATACCACTCTTTATCTGATCAAGATAGACGCTGCCGGAGACTCTGTATGGACGCGCAAATCGTCCCTCACCGACCTGCCTTATGCTGCCGTATATACATCGGACAACCTGTTTGCCTTTGCGGGGCAGACAGATGTGAACAGCTTCCCGCTGAAAGCCACCTTGATCAAGGGGGACTGGTCTGGCGGTTTTTCCTACTTTTTCAATACGCTGAGCGGTACGGTTTACTGGGATCAGGACAACAACTGCACTCTGGACAGTGGGGAGCTGTCGCCACCGCATCTTCTCGTGGAAGCGGAAAACCAGTTTGGAGAGCAGGTGTTTCAGGTGGTTTCGCCGCAGGGGGAATATTCCTTTTTCGTCGGACCGGGCGACTACACGATAACCACACGACCCTTCCCGGGTACGGAGACATTGTGGCAGGTTTGCGATACGCCGCTGGTGACGGTACCTTCTTCCGGTCAGACCATACTGGCGCCCCCGATTGGTGTAAAAAGCATATCGGATTGCCCATACCTGAACGTTGAACTCAGTGCAGGCCCCATTCGCCGCTGCACTACAGCTACCTATACGCTCTACTATTGCAACAACGGTACGCAAACGGCAACCGACGCCTATGTGTCCCTCCAGATCGACCCCATGCAATCGTATGTGACCAGTTCGATCCCTCTTTCAGGGCAAAACGGGAATCTGCTCCAGTTTGGCCTCGGCGATGTGGCGCCGGG
The DNA here is from genome assembly GCA_964450465.1 of uncultured Saprospiraceae bacterium. GTDB lineage: Bacteria > Bacteroidota > Bacteroidia > Chitinophagales > Saprospiraceae > M3007. The sequence goes on along the minus strand of CAYVDV010000055.1, from coordinate 9,676 downwards.
CGACTGCAATTTGTTTACGGTTAAACTCCTGCTCAGCTGCGCAGCCGTAAATGGCCAGGTCATCTGTACCGAAGCGCATATTTATCCCGACAGTTCCTGCCTGCCGCCCGATCCGCTCTGGGATGGCTCAAACGTGGAAGTGAGCGCCGCCTGCAACGGCGATGCGCAGTTCACCATACGCAATACCGGAACCGGCAATATGACCGGCACAGTGGACTACGTGATCATCGAAGACCAGATCATGTATATGCAGGGGGCCGTGCAACTCGACGCCGGGGCCGACAGCACAATTACTATCGCCAACCCGGCCGGCGCATCCTACTACCTGCAGGCGGCGCAGCGGCCCGGGCACCCGGGTTTTAACCTGCCCGCGGCCGTGGTGGATATGTGCAACGGCCAGAGTAGCACAAGTCTTGCCCTGCAACTCCCGCTCAACAATGGAGACCCCTTCCAGGCGACGTATTGCGATCAGGTGGTCGGCTCCTTTGATCCCAACGACAAACGGGGCTTCCCCCTGGGTTGGCGCGATGAGCATTACCTGGAAGCCGGTCAGGATATCGATTATATGATCCGCTTCCAAAATACCGGAAATGACACGGCTTTCCTGATCGTGATCCGCGATACCCTTCCCGCTGAACTCGATCCCGCCAGCGTACGCCCGGGTGCGGCCAGTCATCCATATACGGTTCAAATGAGCGGGACAAACACCCTGGTCTTTACCTTCGACAATATCCTGTTGCCCGACAGCAGCACCAACGAAGCGGAATCGCATGGCTATGTTCGCTTCCGGGTAGCGCAACAACCGGACCTGCCGTCAGGAACTATCCTCGAAAACCGGGCTGCGATCTACTTTGACTTCAACGATCCGGTCATCACCAATACCTATTTTCATACCATCGGTCAGCCCCTGCTGACGGTAGTGGCCGACCCGCCGGCAGCCGCTTCGCTGGAACTTTCCGTATTCCCGAATCCCCTGAGCAGGTATGCCGATTTCCTGGTGCCAGGCGCTTCCGACAGCGAGCGGCACCGGTTCCGGCTGTTCGACACAATGGGCCGCCTGCTGCAGGAAGCGAGTTTTTCAGGTAAAAATTTCCGCTTTGAGCGGCAGGGGCTGGCAGCAGGACTGTATTTCTTCCGCCTTGAAAATGCTGCAGGAAATGCCGCAAGCGGCAAAATTTTCATCCGGTAAATCACCCGCAAACCTGTTAATTTCAAAAAAGATCGATCATGAAACTGTTCCTGAATATATCCATTTTCCTGCTTTTCGCCGGAGCCTTGTCCGGGCAGTGCCTGCAAATGCAGGGCTGTCCGGCCGGACCGGTTGCCTACTGCGATTACAGTTCCAACGACAATCTCCTATGGCATGAAACCTACTGGATCTCCCTGCCATACGCCAGCACCGATCTTCCGGAAAGCGCCGTCGATCTGTGTTTTTCCGCAAGCGATACCTGCGCAGGCGCCAACCTGGACATTCAGTATCTCCTGTTCCTCGACACCGAAGGCGACGGAATCCGGGAGACGGTGGTGAGCAGCGCCAATCTGCCGGGGTTCAATACGGTGTATTATGATAATGCCGCCAATCCAAATTACAGCGGCGGCACGCCGCGCATCTTCGACGAGCGACCTGTTGCCGCCGGTCAGAAATACGGTTTTGCCCTTGCAATCAGCGGCGGTCCTGGATCGAAAACGGCTTGTGTGCGCTGGAATACCCAGGGCGATCCCGGGACTTTCGTTCAACCCCAGCTCCCCTATGGCAACCACCTGATCCAGTGGATCGTTTCGAATGGCCTGGGCAATGCAGATACCTGCACGTATGAATTTACAGTGAAGGACTGCAAAGCGCCGACCGTAGTTTGTCTGAATGGTTTGTCCGCCAACATCATGCCGACGGGTTTACTTACCCTCTGGGCAACAGACTTTATACAGTATGCGGAAGACAATGCCTCTGCGCCAAACCAATTGCAACTAGCCATGCGGGTCACGGGGACTGGCACCGGGTTTCCGGTAGATACCGCGGGTGTTCCGCTGAACTCCATTACGTTTAACTGCGACGACCTGGGCACTCAAATCGTTGAAATATGGGTGCGCGATCTGGAAGGAAATGCCGATTATTGCGAAACGTACGTTCAGATAGGTGACGCCAATGGTATCTGCGGTACCGGTCCCGTCCTTGTGGATGCCAGGATCTGTATTCAAAGCTGGTGCACCGGCGCTCCCGTTTCGGGTGTTTCCCTGGGTCAATCCACACTTTCCAATTATTTTCAGCTGCAGGCAGACGGTTGTTTTGCCGCCGATACCAATGGCGTATTTACCAGCCTTGACTTCATTCCGACAAAGGACGACGATCCGCTTAACGGGGTCGATTTGCTCGACCTTGTGCTGATCCGGAAACACATTCTTGGGCTGGAACCCCTGGGTTCACCGTACGCCATGATCGCCGCCGATGCCAATAACAGCCGTTCGATTACGACATTTGATATCATCGAATACAGCAAACTGATCACAGGTTTGTATTCCACCTTGCCCAACAACACCTCCTGGCGTTTTGTCGATGGCGATTACGTATTTGCCAATCCCAACAATCCGTTCCAAACTATTTTTCCGGAGACAAAAACCCTGGCAAGCGTACAGGATACCCTCTCCGGCGACTATACGTTCAAAGCCGTAAAAATCGGCGATGTGGACTGTTCATCCATCCCGGGTTTTGCTCCGGAAGCGACCGACCGGGCGGTTTCCTACCTGGAAATCCCCGATCTGAATCTGGCGGCCGGCGAAACGGTAGATGTACCGGTGCGTTTTGCCGAAGCCGAATCGTGGCTGGGTTTCCAGCTCGGACTCGCCTTTGACCCGGCTGTTTTGGCCGTGGAGGCCGTATTGCCCGGTGCGTTGCCGGCGGCGGAGGATTTTACTGCCGGCGAGCCGCAGGCAGGCCGCGTCAACCTGCTGTGGTTTGACGCTTTGCCGCACTTACTGAGTCCGGATGCGCCGGCCTTTATACTCCGGCTGCATGCGCTGGCGCCGGTACGGTTGCAGGAAGTGCTTTCACGCGCAAGCGGCCCACTGCGCGCAGAGGCTTATACAGGTCTACGCGAAAGTCGCAACCTAGATTTTCGATTTATTCCGGCTGCGGAAAACCGGACCTCCATCGGGCTGCCACAACCCAATCCGACGAATGCGGGAAGTAAACTGACGGTATATCTGGAAACGGCGGCGCCAATCATTGTGGAAATATGGGATATGCAGGGCCGGCAACTATGGCATGAAACCCGTTCCGGCAGCACCGGTATGCAACAACTGGAATTTCCCGCGCCTGTTTTTTCCGGCTCCGGAACCTACCTTTGGCGGGTAACAACGGGTGGAGAAGCCCGGAGCGGGCGCTTGTTGGTGCGATGAAGTCTGGGTGAATGATAGGTTCCATTGGTAATATCAGGGCGGGAATAAGTTATACGGAATTTCGAGCAGGGAATATCGCCCTGCTCGATTGAACGGATCTTTGCAAGATGACAAAGGAAGCACCCGGCAATTGCTTAATTCGAGAGACTGTTCATTAAACTGTGTCACTACCCTCAATCTTGATCAAAGGCGCCGGTCTTTTGCCCCGCAAAATAGCAACTGATAATCAAGCAGTTGGTGCGGGGTCAAAAGACCCGCGCACGGCGTTTCAGGGAGATCCAAAATATCGGTGACACAGTTTGGTGAACACGCTCATTCGATGGGTTTTTTATACCAATGACCTCCAATGACCTCCAATGACCCCAAATAACCTCCAATGACCCCAATGACCCCAATAAGCCCAATGACCCCAATGACCCCAATGACCCCAATGACCTCCAATGACCCCAAATGACCCCAAAAAACCCCTAACCCCCTTCCACCACCTCGCGTACAACCACACTGGCCAGGTGAAGCCCGAACAGGGCGGGCAGGTAGGATATAGTGCCGTAGAATGATTTTTTGAACCGGGTTCCGTCGGTCATCATGCAGGTGGCGCGGTCAACCGGTTCGGAGGAAAATACTACGGTAACCCCGCGCCGCACGCCTTTGCGTTTCAGGCCTTTGCGCACCTGTTGGGCGAAGGGGCAATTGAAGGTTTGGGAAATATCGGCCACCTGGACCAGCGAAGGGTCCAGCCGGCCGCCGGCGCCCATGCTGCTGATGACGCGTACATCCTGTTGCTTGCAGGCGACGATGAGGTACTGTTTGGGTTGAATCGAGTCGATGCAGTCAAATACGTAATCGAATTCCTTCAATACGAGCGTTTTGACAAATTCCGGGGTGTAGAACGATTCCTTGACCGTGAGCTCGAGTTCGGGGTTGATATCCTTCAGGCGGGCGCCCATCAGGGCCGCTTTGGACTGTCCGACGGTGCTGTGCAGGGCGGGTAACTGGCGGTTGACATTGGTCAGGTCAACGGTATCACCATCGGCTATGGTGAGCTTACCCACGCCTGCGCGTACCAGGAACTCGGCGGCAAAGCTGCCCACGCCACCCAAGCCGATAATCAGCACGTTGATCTTGCGAAGTTTTTCGAGGGCTTCCGCGCCGATGAGGAGTTCGGTGCGCTGGAGCCAGTGCGGCGTCCCGTTTTCAGCCGGGTCGGTCGTCGTCATGCAGAAGGGTAGTTTTTAGGGGGCGAAAATATCAACCCTGCCGCTGATCTGCTCAAAATTTTTCCAAATCTGAGCCTTCAGATCCGGGACGGACAGGTTCCGTATTTCCGCGGCGCGGGTGTACACTGTTTTGATATCAATCTCCTGGTCGTCTGTTTCCAGAAAAAACCGGTCGGCCGGGGTTTGGCGGAGTGCTTCGGCGGCATGGCTGTTGGGGCGGAAGAGTGCGGCGCCAAAAGAGAGATAATAGCCTGCCTGCCAGAGCATCTGCGCCGTTTGCGGATGTTTGTCGAAGCCATGAAATACGGCGGGAGGCGCTCCGGCGGCCTGTTTCAGGCAGTCCAGCACTTCAGAATAGGCTTTTACGCAGTGCAGAATGAGGGGCTTTTGGCACTCCTTTGCTACAGCAATACAGATATTAAAGGCCTTGAGTTGAATATCCCAGGGCGTATTGGTGACCTTGTCCAGCCCGGCCTCTCCGATCAGCAGGGTATTCGGATCAGCGGCCTGGCCTTGCAACCAGATTGCCGCAGCTTCCAGATCGGGATTGTCCAGCTGCCAGGGATGCAGGCCGGCCGAGCGGAAGCGTGTTCTTCCTTCCGGGTTTTGGCCCCAGGAAACATTTCCGATCTCGAACACCGAAGGTGCGCCGGTGGGGTGGTGGGTATGGAGATTGAGATACTGCAAGGGTGTAAAAATACGGGTCATGCCAGTTTACACCAGCGTGACCCTTTTCGTATGCAAATGTGTATTTTAAACAGGAAACCGTCTTATACGATAGAATGGGAGTGTCAAGACGGGATTGTCCGTGGGATTAAAATTTGAATGGTTCAAATGTCGGGAAATTACCTGGTAGGGTAGAACCTTGCTTACCCTGAATTACCTCCCTGGTTTCCGGTATTTTTGGGTTTGATATCCCTGGTTTCAGGTAGTTGATTCGCTCTTTTTTATTGTTTTTCATTTTTGCAGGTGCTTTACGCTGGTTTTTTGAAGTTCCGGAGCAATTTTGCCCTGGCACTTCGGGTGCCGGAACGCTTATGCACGTATTACGGGTACTTTTGGTTCTGTTTCTGGCCATCCTTTTGCGGCAGGCGCCGGCTTCGGCACAGCCGGTCATGACGGTGGATTCGGCCTATTGGGAGCCCTATCCGGAACAATACATGGAATATGTGTTGCAGCCCCAGCGGGCGCATTGGAGCCTGGCAACGGTGCAGGCGCTTCCGGATTCGGCCTGGCGACCGCTGGAAAAGGAGTCGGGGGTATATTTTGGCATTATGGCCAAGGGATTGTGGTTGCGTTTTCGCCTGCGCAATTCGCTGAGCCATGTAACGCCCTTGCTGCTGGAATGCAACAACCCCAACCTGGACACGCTCTTGTTTTTCCGGGTGAGCCCGGATGGAGTTGTATCGTCGGACGCGACGGGGGCCCGGTTTGCACCAAAGGACAGGGACTTGAATTATCCCAACCTGCTGTTTTTGTGGAATGAACCGGCCAGTTCTTCGGCTACGGTATATCTTTATGCGCGGGCCTTGTATTACCCGGCGAACTTTACATTTTCCCTCTGGGGGGCGGAGCGCTGGCAGCTGGAATTCAAACAGATCGAGATCGGTTCCAGTATTCTGTTCTTTGCCCTGCTGTTTGTGTATTTGTTTACCCTTACGTTGTTGTTTTCCATTGTCCGGGAGCGGCATTTGTGGCTCTTTTATTCCTATGTGCTGCTGGGCGCTTTATTTATTGCCAACGACCTGGGGCTTTGGTACTGGATCTGGCCGCAATGGGACTACCGTATCCTGACGCCGACTTTTATGAGCCTGGGTACGGTGTGTGGCCTGCTGTTCGTCCGGTATCAGTTTCAGACGCATCGCCGGTTTCCATATTTCGACTGGGGGCTGGTGTTGTTGAGTGCGGTTGCCCTGGCAACGGCTGCGCTCACCTTGATCCTGTACCGGCGGCCGCTTGCCTTTATGAACCTGAGCAAGGTGCTGATCATCAATTTGCTGGTGACCAGCGCCATGATGATCGGCCTGGCTGTGTATAGCTATTACACATCCCGGAAACGGGAAAAGATATGGTATGTCGTCGCTTTTACGCCGCATGGACTGGCTGTGGTACTGACCTGCCTGCACCATTTGGACCTCGCGCACCCCAACCTGCCGGGTTTGCTCCAGTTCAATCCGACGCCTTCGCCGTTTTTTGTACAAATGAACACGCCATGGCTGTTGCTGGCGGGTATGTTTTGGGAAATGGTGATCGTCTCGATGCTGTTTGTGCTCCGGATCAAGGATTTTTACGAATCCAGCAACCAAATCCTGGCTGAACGGCGCAATGCGCTGGTCCTGGGGGTGGAAGCGGAACGGAAACGCGTGGCGCAGGAGATCCACGATGGCATCGGGGTGCTTCTTTCCTCCACCAAAATGAAGCTGGCCGCCATGCGGGCTCGTCTGGAAAGCCAGGGCGAGCTTTACCGGGAAACCGGCGATTTGCTGGCCGGCATCGATCAGGCGCACGAGGAAATGCGCGGGCTGGCCTACAATCTGATGCCCAAATCGCTGGAAAAACTCGGGCTGGCACAGGCTATCGAGGGGACAGTGAGTCGCATGCGCCGAAATACTCCGGCTGTCCAATGGCATTTTTACAGCAATATCAAAAAGGAGGAACTGAACGAATTGACCAAGATCAATCTATTCCGGATCGCCCAGGAAATGTTGCACAATGTGCTGCAGCATGCACAGGCGACTGAAGCCCATCTTCAACTGTTACTGCGCGACAACCATATCCTTTTGTCCATCGAGGATAATGGGGTGGGTTTTCAGCCGACGGCCCATACGCTCCGTACCGGCATTGGTCTGAGCAATATCCGCTATCGCGCGGAAGACGTCCTGAAGGGGCATGTTACGATCGAGTCCAGCCCCGGCAAAGGTACTTTTGTGGCCGTAGAAGTGCCGGTGTGAACCGGAAAGACCTTTCGCCACTACTCCAGCGCGCCCGCCTGCTGTCCATACCGGATCAGCTCCACCTTATTGGAGGCTTCGCACTTGCTGTACATGTTTTTGACATGGGTTTCGACCGTATGCAGGCTGACAAAGAGCGCTTCTGCGATCTGTTTGTTCGTCTTTCCTTCCGCCATCAGGCGCAATACATCCAGTTCGCGACGGGTGAACGGGTGGCTGCGATTGCTGGATGCGGCAGAGCCTGCTCCAAAGGCGGGGCTTTCCGGCTGATCCAGGATCTGCTCGATCAGTTCGTCGGCCAGGTGGCGTTTGCCGGCAGCCACTTTTCGAATGGCGTCGATCAGTTCCTCGCGGTCCACATTTTTGGTCAGGTAACCCCGGGCTCCCCGCCGGATTGCCTCGCGAACCATGTGCAGGTCGTCATCGACACTCAGGATCAGCACTTGTGTTTCCGGATGCATGACCAGAAGGCGGCTGGTCGTTTCCAGGCCATCAATGCCAGGCAGTTTGAGATCCATGAGCACCACTTCGGGGGCTTCTGCGGCCAGTTGTTCGAGCGCCTGTTCGCCGCTGCGTGCATGGCCGGCCACAGCAATATCCTCGCATCCTTGCAGCAGGGCCAGGATGCCTTCGTAATTGAGCGTATGATCTTCGACGATATAAAGACGGATCTGTGCCATAGGTCGGGAGATTTACTGCCGGACAGGTTCCCTGGGAATAAAAAAATCCCGCTGTTAACGCCGGGGTGATTGTAGCATAAACAGCGGGAAATATAGGGAAAAAAGTGTTAGCCAGGGTTTTACGCCGTCTTATAGCGGCGGAAATACTCGCGGAACGAGATCATGCGCTGTTGCTCTTCGTCCCAGAGTTTGTTGAAGATGCACTTCAGGCTTTCCAGGAAGGTGATCTTGTTGGCCACCTGCTCAAACACCGGATTTTCGTGGTGACAACGCGCCAGTTCGTAGTTGGGAACCAGCGGGTTGAGGTGGTGAATGTGGTGGTAGCCGATATTTCCGGTAAGCCAGTGAAACATTTTGGGCAGTTTGTAATAGGTGCTGCCCTGAATGGCGGCGCGGATGTATTCCCACTTGTCTTTCCAGGCCTTGTAGGTGGTTTCATGCTGGTGCTGGACATAGAAAAACCACACCGCAATGATGCCAAACAGAATCAGGATCGGGAGGTGAACCCACAACAGGGCTTCATATCCGATCAGCAGGGCCAAGGTGACATATACGGCTACCAGCAGCAGGTTGTGGCGCAGGAGTGCCTTGCGGGCGTGCTCCCAGCCTTTCATATTGATCGTAGGGATCCGGCTATGCACCAGGATATACCAAATGGGCCCGATGATAAACAGGACCGGCGCACTGCGAAAAATCATATAGTGCATTTTGCGCCAGAAACCCAGAGCCTTGAATTCGTTCACCGTCAGCAGGTTGATGTCGCCGATATCGCGGTGTTCCCAAAGGATACCGTTGTGGCCGTGGTGGAAATTGTGGCTTTTGGCCCAGTACCGGTAGGGCATAAAGCTTACGAGGCTGCAGATCAGGCCAACAGTATCGTTGACTTTCCGGTTGGCGGTGAAGGACTGGTGTCCGCAGTCGTGTTGAATAATAAAGATGCGCACCAGAAAAAAGGCATTTACCACGGCGAGCGCCAGGGTAAGTGCAATAGAGACATCTTTCAGGAAATACATGGCGATCCAAATGCCGATAAACGGCACAAAGGAGTTCAGGATCTGGATGGTTGCTTTTTTCGGATTGGGGAGTTGGTAGGCTTTGACAATGGTGGGGAGTTGTTGGAGGGTTTTGGGGGGCAGTGTTGTTTGTTGCATGTAAATGTGATGTAGGTAACCAAAAACAAATCCCGCCACAACAGTGACGGGACGATCACTAAAGATGCACAAAGGTCCGACTTTTCCCGGAAGCAATTCTCCTTTTTTTGTTTTTTTACGGCAAGCTGAAGACAATTTGAATTTATTCTGCACTATTGCAGCAGCGCAATGCACCTTCATGCCGGTACTTGCGCAAGCATTTTGTAACTAACCTATATGTTTGACAGTTTACGTTTTTTTATACGCCGCCTGCGGTATCCAGGCAGTCTGGCCTATTGGGAAGT
>CAYVDV010000054.1:0-16999 GCA_964450465.1 uncultured Saprospiraceae bacterium | reverse complement strand
CTCTCCCGTTTCCGCCGCATTTTTGCGCCATGCGGCTATCTGTCGTCATCGTCAACTACAACGTACGGGCTTTTCTCGAGCAGGCCCTGGGCTCGGTGCGCCGGGCGATGCAGGGCATTGAGGGCGAGGTATGGGTAGTGGACAATAATTCGGTGGACGACTCGGTGCGCATGGTGCAGGAAAAATTCCCAGAGGTGCACCTCATCGCCAACGCGCACAACCCCGGCTTTGCCGTGGCCAACAACCAGGCCATCCGGCAAAGCCAGGGCGAATACGTACTGCTGCTCAACCCCGATACGCTGGTAGAAGAAGACACCTTTCACAAGTGCCTCGCCTTCATGGATGCACATCCGGAGGCCGGCGCGCTGGGGGTAAAACTGATCGACGGCAGCGGCAAATACCTGCCGGAAAGCAAGCGCGGCTTTCCCTCGCCCTGGGTGGCGTTCTGCAAAACGATAGGCTTGTCTGCGCTGTTTCCGAAAAGCCGGCTGTTCAACGGCTATTATCTCGGTCATCTCGGTGAAAACGATACCAATCCGGTGGATGTCCTGGCCGGCTGCTTCATGTTCATCCGCCGCGCCGCGCTCGACCGGGCGGGCCTGCTTGACGAGGCCTTTTTTATGTACGGCGAAGACATCGACCTGTCCTACCGCATCATCCAGGCAGGTTACCAGAATTACTATTTTCCCGAAACACAGATCATCCATTACAAAGGCGAGAGCACCAAAAAAGGCAGCCTCAATTACGTCCGCACCTTTTACCAGGCCATGATCATATTCACCCGCAAACACTTTAGCGGGCGCCGGGCAGGCCTGTTCATTCTGATGTTACAAGCGGCCATCTGGCTGCGGGCGGGCCTTACGCTGTTCAAAAATACCATCCAAAAAACCTGGCTCCCACTGGTGGATGCCGCGTTGATCTACGGTGGACTGGTATTTCTCAAAGACTTCTGGGCCAACTACTACTACAAGGACCCACACTATTTTAAGCCCCCGATCCTGTGGTTCAACTTCCCGCTCTACACCCTGGTGTGGCTCTTGTCGGTGTGGCTCAACGGCGGCTACGACAACCGTTACGACCTGCGGCGGCTCCTGCGCGGACTGGGGCTGGGCGCCCTGTTGCTGGCGGCGATCTATGGTTTCCTTGACCTGGAATACCGCCCTTCCCGCGCCCTGCTTGTGCTGGGCGCAGCCTGGTCGGCGTTAGCGCTGGCCGGACTCCGCCTGTTGCTGCATTTTGCCGAATTCAAAAACTTCCGCATCGGCCGGGAGCGGGTCAAAAACCTGGTCATCGTGGGTTCCCGGGAAGAGAGCACCCGGGTACTGGGCCTGCTCAATCAGGCCGGCGTGGTCAAAAACCTGATTGGGATCGTTGCTCCGCCCGACAGTCCCGGCGATACTTCCGGAAATGGCGCCCCCAATGACCCGGGCAGCATAAGTCCGCCGCTCCTGAATAGCCCCGGCGAGTCCTCACTGGCCGAGATCGTGCGCATTTTCCGGGTAGAGGAGATCATTTTCTGTTCCAAAGATATTCGCGCACAAGACATACTGGCCTGGATGACCCGCCTGGGGCCCGGGGTTTCGTACAAAATCGTGCCGGAAGAAAGCCTGAGTATCATCGGCAGCAGCAGCAAAAACGAGCCGGGCGAGCTGTACACGATCGATATCCGGTACAACATCGCGCAGCCCGGGCAACGGCGCAACAAGCGGGTGTTCGATTTCGGGATTTGCCTGTTCCTGTTGTTCACCCTGCCCGTTTGGCTTGTTTTGTCCAAAAGACGGGTGCTGTTCCTTAAAAACTGGTGGGCTGTCTTGCTGGCCCGCAAAACCTGGGTGGGCTATGCCCCCAACCTTCAAATCCACACCCTCCCCCGCCTGAAAGCCGGGGTGTTTTCGCCCGTTTCCATTCTGCAGGATCTGCGTTTGAACGAGACAACCGTGGCACGACTCAATTTCCTGTATGCCAAAGACTGGAATGTGTGGAAAGACCTGGAGATCCTGTTCCGGTAGCGCTTACTTCTGCGCCCTGCTCACCAGCAAAAGTGCAACGACCGTAAACGCGATATTCGGTATCCACATGCCCAGCGCCACCGGTACCGAACCGCTGGCGGCAAAAGACACCGCAAATTTGGAAAGGAGGATATACATGGCGCCCAGGCCGATGCCGATAGCCAGGTGTAGCCCCATGCCGCCGCGCACTTTCCGGCCGGCCACAGCCAGCCCGATGATGGTCAGAATAATGATGGTAAAAGCATCGGCAGTACGCCGTTGCAGTTCGATCTCATAGTTGCGGGACGTGAGCAGGCCCCGGCTCCGGTCGCGGGCAATGGCCTCCCGCAATTCGAAGGTGGTCATTTCCTCATTCTGGTTGTGGTACCAGATAAAATCCTGGGGCACCAGATTGATCGCCGTATCGAGCGGAGCATTGAAGCGGCGGTAGGATTCCTTCAACCCGTCGAAGTTGCGGATTGAGTAGTTGTTCAGCGTCCAGCGCTTCGTCGAATCCTGCCAGGCAGCCCGCTGCGCATCCAGGATGCTGATCAGGCGGTTTCCTTCAAATTTTTCCAGACGCAGTCCCGTAGCGGTCTGCTTGTCCTTGTCGTATCCCTGGATATAAACTTTCATGCCAGGCCCCAGCAGAAAATGCACGTTCGATTTTTTACCCTTTTCCTGCTCGGTCCAAACATATTCCCGTTCAAAGCGGAGGCGGGATTTATTCCCGATCGGTATAAGAAAATGGTTGAGCAGGATATGCAACACGGCCACCACCCCCGCAGCGATCAGGTAGGGGCGCAACAGTCGCTGAAAACTGACCCCGGCATTCAGGATGGACAGGATCTCGGAGTTAAAAGCCAGGCGGGAAGTGAAAAAGATCACCGCGATCAGTACGTAAAGCGGCAGTAAAAGACCGCCGATATTCAGCACAAAGCCGACGTAATAGTCAACCATGATCTCTTTGAACGAGCAGGGCTTCTCGATAAAGCTCTTCACCTTGTCGCTGAAGTCGATCGCCATGGAAATGAGAGTGAAGATCAACAGCGAAAAGAAAAAAGTGGACAAGTATTTTCGGATCAGGTAGCGATCGAGGGTTTTGAGCATGGATGTTCAGTTAATCGTCAACTTCACCTGTTCAATTTTTCGGTTATCGGCTGCGACGATAGTAAGCAGGTAGTTGTTCCAAAGTAGTTCGGTACCGGGGTTCGGGATGTCGCCCTTGAGTTCGAGCGCCAGGCCGGCCAGGGTATCCGCAGCGCCGCGGACTTCATCGAAGGTCCCGGAGGCAAGACCGGCGATTCGGCAGACGTCGTTGAGCAGGGTTTGACCTTCGAAGAGGTAATTGTAATCATCCAGTTTGCGGTAACGGATCTCACTTTCCTCGTCAAACTCGTCCCGGATCTCCCCGGTTATTTCCTCCAGAATATCCTCCATGGTTACAATGCCCGAGCTGCCGCCGTATTCATCGACGACGATAGCCAAATGGCGTTTGTTGCGTTTGAACTCCTGAAGCAGTTCGCTGATCCGTTTGGATTCGGGTACCAGTTGGATATTGGTGCGGATCAGCGCCTGCCATTCAAAGTCCTCCGGCTTGTCCAGGTGCGATACAAGATCCTTAACGTACAAGATCCCCGTAACGTTGTCCAGGTCTTCGTCATACACCGGCATGCGGGAAAAGCCGGCTTCGCGCACGGTTTCCAGCAGATCGCTGAAGCTGGTCCTGAAATCGACAGCCACCACTTTTGAACGGGGTTGCATGACCTGTTTTACCGTGACATCGCTGAATTTGACGATGCTTTTCAGCAATTCAATATCGCGTTGTTTTTCCGCATTTAAAATGGCGGAAGGGCTCAGAGGCTGTTCCGGAGAGGAGGATTGCGGGGGTATTGCGGGGGAAACTGCTTCCCTGGGAAGAAAAGGCGCAAAGAGGGATTTCCAAGCTACGATAAAAAGGCCCAGCCGTTGCAGGCCGGTTCGGGCGTAGGATTTCCGGAGTGACGGCGCGTCTGCTTTTTTTATTCCCCAAAAAACCAGGCTTAGTGCAACAACCACTACGGCGCCTGCCAGGGTCCAAACCATCACTCCCGGTAATCCGCTTTGCTGCGACCACTCGTATAATACCGTTCGAACAGCCCCGGATTTTGACAGGCTATTGATCAGAAATACGGCCAGTAGAATTTTTAGCAGGATACGCGCCAGCATGAGCGCAGCCAGGGTGGGGCGCACCTGCACGACCAGCCGGTATGCGCGGCGGGCACTGCGCGCGTCATCGAGCCGCAACTGCTCGATATCGTGGGGTGAAATACCGACCAGTACGCGCTCGGAGAGCAGCACCAGGAAATAAAGGAGAAAACCAAGGATATACCAGGCCATAGCGTTTCGGCAGCACGCCGCCGGACAAAGATACGGCAAAATGACAACAGGCATGCGCCGGAAAGCGGCAGGACATTGGACACTCCTTGCCGGATATTGGATAATAACCCCGTGGAGTTTCCAATGCCCGACAAGGAATGACCCATGTCTTGGTTTCCGCTACGGAAGCCGTGGCTCTTAGAACGGCAGGTCGTCGCCCCCGGCTGCGGCGCTATCCGAATTATCAGCCGGGACCGTGGCCGGCATTTCCGTATTCCGGGAAGGCGGGGCATTCTCTGCCGACGGGAAGCGGCTTTCAACGCCGCCACCGCCGCCTTCACGGCGTTCGAGGAGGCGGAAGGTATTGGCCACGATATCGGTTACATGGCGCTCCTGCCCGTCCTGGCCCGTGTATTTCCGATAGGATATTTTGCCTTCCACATAAACGAGCATTCCTTTTTTCAGCGATTTTTCGGCACGTTCGGCCAATTCACGCCAGGCAACCACATTATGCCACTCGGTGATCTGCTGAAAGTTGCCGTCTTTGTCCTTGTACGTTTCGTTCGTGGCTACTGGAAAACGGGCGACCATCACGCCGCTGTCCAGATGCCGGATTTCGGGGTCGGCCCCAAGGTTGCCGATGAGGGTTACTTTGTTGATCATGATTCAGTAGTTTAAAATGAGCAATTCAATTTAACCTTAAAGTTATGTCTTTTTCCTGCCAAAACCAATCAATAATCCGCGGTACGGCAAGTATTTTTTTTAATTTAAATTGTTCGATCGGAGTATAATTTTTCAATTCAACTGATTGAAGATCAACCATTTCAAAATTATCTGGAACATCAAATTCGCAAAATACGGCGGTAATGACCTGATGCGAAAGGGTTTGCCGGTAGGCCTTTGAAATACTTCGCAATGCCATGCCTGCAGGCATGCCTCCCGGGAAAAAACGGGCCAACAGGCGATCCGGAAGCAGGGCAGTATCCGCCGGTGGCGCGGGTAGTTCCAGCAGGGGAAACTCATAGAGGTTTTGCCAGATGTCCTTGTCGCTGCGTTGCCGAACCCACACCTTGTCGCGGTGATAAAAAACCGCATACGCAAAAAATCGTTCCCGCCGGGTCAGGGTTTTCGACTTGACGGGCAGCGCGTCCACACGGGCGGACAGAAACGCTGCACAGCGGGAGCGCAGCGGGCAAGCGGTACAGGCTGCCTGCCTTGGCGTACACTGGGACGCACCGAAATCCATGATCGCCTGGTTGCAGGCGCCGGGGCGGGCGGGGTCGAGCAGTTGCCCGGCCAGGGCCGCAAATTCTTTTTTGGCTGCAGTCGTGTCCACCGGCGTTTCAATGCCGAAAAAACGCGCGAGCACCCGGTACACATTGCCGTCGAGCACGGCATGCGGAAGATCGTATGCAAATGACGCTATTGCCGCCGCGGTATAATCGCCCACGCCTTTGAGCTCCCGGATACCGGCATACGTATCCGGGAATTTCCCATCCAGTTCCCGGTGGATAAAGCCGGCGGCTTCATAGAGATTGCGGGCCCGGGAGTAATAGCCCAGGCCTTCCCATAATTTCAACACTTCATCCAGCGGGGCTTCTGCCAATTGCCGGACCGTAGGGTAGGCCGCCACAAATTTTTCGTAGTAGGGTAGCCCCTGTTCCACGCGGGTTTGCTGCAAAATAACCTCCGAGAGCCAGATCTTGTACGGATCCCGTTCGCCCTTCCAGGGCATGGGGCGGTGGTGCCCGGCGTGCCAGTCCAGTAGTGCATTCCGAAAAAAAGTCCGGTTGTCCATATCCGTATTCTACCAAAAAGCCTCCGCAGGATAAATTATCCGGTGGAATTACATTTTTTTTAAAATTTTCTTCTACCCAAATCGCGTTAGAGAAAAGTTGGCACGAAATTTTAATCTACGACTATAGGTTGCATCAAATTCACAACCATGAAGACGTTACTAAGTATTACCATCCCGACCGTTACCCTCTTCGTCGCCGGCGCCTGGAATCTGCATCGCACTTCCGAACTGCGTGCTACATCGCCAACCGATGTTCCTTCCGTCGCGATCAGCGCACCCGCTGCGCAGAAGACCCCCAAGATGTGGGCAAAAACCGCCACCCTGTACAAAGGCGAAACACTCGAACTGCAATTCACTGCACCGAACGCGCCCTACCTGGGTGTCATCGATCCTTCCGGGCACTTCTTTTATGTCGTGTTCCCGGCGGAATCTGCTTCCGGTCAGCTGAAGCCGCTGGTTGACAGCAAACACTTTGCTTCAATGCCCAAACTCCGGATCAATACCGGCTCCTTTAAGGCCGACCCGTATGTGTACGGCGTGTACCAAAACGAGCGCGTATTTACCAAAACCGGTACCTACACCTTTATCCTGGGCGAAAACCTCCATATCGATGATCCGGATTTTATCGATAAGGTATCTGTTTACTATAGCAACAAAGTGCGTCCGGCCAATGCGCCGGGTGATGTGGCAATGAGCAATTGATAAATCAAGGGTTTCTTTTCAGCGAGATCAGATTGGCAAACAGGCGATAGGCGCCCGGCACACCTGCCGGCAGTTGCCGGAAAAACGATATTCCGGTGTACACGAAATACCCGTTTCCGTACGGAGCCACCAGAAGCGATCCGTCTGTGGGGTCTTCGCCAGGGTCGTTGCAGGAGAGCAGGGCGGTAAAGTGCTCGTCCCATTCGGCCGGAAAATAAAGGCCGCGTTCCTGCACCCAGCCTTCGAAATCCTTTGCCGTGATCTTGTTGGGCATATTGAGCGCCATGTGATCGGGTTTCAGAAAACGGATCTCCGCATTTTCATCCGTCACGCGGGCGCGGCCCATTTTAAGGGGATAGGGCGCCAGATCCTTCAGCACGAGGTCGAAACTGTTGTTGTACTGGGTCACCAGTGTGCCGCCTCCCTGCACGTATTCAAACAAGCGGGCCTGGTGTTGCTTTAAACCCTCTTTGGTGTTATAAGCCCGGATACCGAGCACGATAGCATCAAATTTCTTCAGGTTTTCCGCCGTCATGTCCTTGTCTTCCAGCATGGTCACGGTACAGCCCATCTGGTGCAGGGCAGCGGGACCGTCATCGCCGGCGCCCATATAGTACCCTACGTTTTTAGCCGTTACTTTCAGGTCGAGCCGGGCCGCATGCGCAGTGGCCGGGAGCAACACGAATTGCTGGGGAATGTGGTCGTATTTGATGGTTACCAGACGGTTGGTATAGGCGATATCGCCAATCTGGGCGGCCGCCGTCAGCGTGACCTGTTCCGGACCGGAAACGCTTTGCAGGTCGAACGTGTATTCCCGCACTTCGCCTTTTTTCGCCAGTTGAAACTCCGGCGGATTTTTTTCATTGTAGGAATTGGGCCAGCCAGACGGGCTGAGCAACTGCAGCCGGCAGTTGACATTGTCGCGATTGGCAGTTACGCGCACCGTGACGGGAATATGCGACCCGGTGACGAGGTAAGAAGATTCGGTAAACTCCACAAAAACCGGAGGCAGGATATCGAAAGGCCGCCATACTTCGCCCAATGCCGGTTCTTCCACTTTATACGCCACTTCCGATTCGTATTCCAGGGACACCTTGTTCACGGTAACGGACCAGCGCACCTTGAACGTATGCGGCGTTTCGGGCAGCCCCCGCAACAACTGATCCTCTACAGTGTACATGCCATCCGTAAACGATTTGCGCAGCCAGTACGGCGCCGTGAAGGGGACATCTTGGGGCAGCTGTACCGTTTTGCTGGTGACCCAGCCCTTGTTCAGGTCCAGGTTTTGTACAAAAGCGGAATCGAACACCCCGGGAAGCACCGTGAAGCCATTCAGGGCTACGGAGCCGCTGCCGGGCAGGGCATCGCGATAAATGCACTCCAGCCGGAGTTGTACCGGATCGCCGGGGCTTGCCGTTGTTTCAGAGGCCGTGGCTTCCAGATAAAGCCCGAGGCAACCGCGGATCACTTCTTTGATCTCTTCCAGTTTAACGCGCTTCCAGTAGCTGTCGGGCAGTTTTTGGATCATTTCCAGGGCGCGCAACAGCTCGGGCACAGAAGCGGCAGGGTGATCGGGCTTGTAGTTCTGTTCCACGCCCGCCAGGAGTTTGCCGATGGGCTCGCCGCCCGGCACCCGGGTCCAGGTCGTATTGATGCCTTCAAAAAGATCGTTTCCGCCGGGGCGATCGCCCTTTACATAATCGAACCACTCGAGCGTTTCGCCGCGATAACCCATGGCGCCGAATGCCTGGCAGCGGTGCATGGAGCGCGCTTCGGCCGCAATTTCCGTGTTGCTCTTGCCTTTGAGCGGCAGATACACGCCTACATCGAGGGAAAACAAGTTGCTTTTATCCATTTTATCAAATGCCTCCTGCCCTCCGAAAAACCACCAGGAAGTGTTGAAAAACTGGCGCCTGGGTTGCCAGGGACTCGTGAATTTCAATTGCTCCGGATAGGCGTCGGCCTTGCCGGCCAGATCAAACGCTTCTACGGAGAGCATGGCCGACGAGGTATGGTGGCCGTGCGTGCGGTAGTTTTTATCGTGGAAAAAACGGTTGATGACCACATCGGGTTCCACCTGGCGGATTGCCCAGACGACGTCAGCCAATACGGCATCCTTATCCCAGATGTCCAGGGTTTCGTCGGGCGTTTTGGAGTAACCGAAATCGTTGGCACGGCTAAAACGCTGCCGGCCGCCGTCCACCGAACGGGCCATGAGCAGCTCTTCGGTACGCAGCACGCCGAGCAACTCGCGCAACTCCGGTCCGATAAGATTCTGGCCGCCATCGCCGCGGGTGAGCGACAGATAAGTGACATTGTACAGTTTCTCGTTGGCATAATAGGAGATGAGGCGCTGGTTCTCATCGTCGGGGTGGGCGGCCACATAAAGCACCGAACCGAGCACATTCAGTTTTTTAATGGCCTGGTGCAGGTCGGAGGCCGATGGCTTGGCCGGGCGTTGCGCCATGCCTTGCAAAGGCAAAAGACCAAGAAGAAGGGCAAACAGGGGGAAAAGCGTAAGCTTGTGTTTCATGCTTGTACAGGATAGTTGAGCGGGCGAAAATAGAGAAAAAACACCGTACCGGCCCATAAGGTTGAACAGGCTGCAGGTATATTGCCCCAGCATTCCTTTCCATACCTTTGCGCCATGGATTTCATCGGTTACTTTTTCACCCGCCTGCTGGCGGAGCTGTTTCGGTTCGTCCCTTTCTGGCTGTTGTACCGCCTGTCCAACGGCCTGGCATTTGTATTGTACCGGGTGGCAGGATACCGTCGGCAGGTGGTGTGGGACAACCTCCGGGGCGCATTTCCCGAAAAATCGGACGCGGAACTGGCCGCCATCGTCCGTAAGTCGTATCGCAACCTGACGGACGTGACCCTGGAGACCCTCAAATCGTACACCACGTCCATTGCGGAAATCCAGCGCCGCTGCCCCGTCCGCAACCCCGAATTGATCAACAAATACCTCGACCGGGGCCAGTCGGTGATCCTCAGCGGCAGCCACTACAACAACTGGGAATACACGGGCATTAGCATGCCTCCGAAGTTTCACGGGGCCACGGTGACCGCCTTTAAGCCCATTTCGAACAAACGGGTGGACGCCTACGTCAACCAAACCCGGGCCCGCACCGGCATGGTAATGGTGAGCATGGAAGACACCTTTAAGGCCATGCGCCAGCGGCAAAATGCGCAGGAGCCCGCTGTTTTTATCCTGCTGGCCGACCAGTCGCCCTCCAGCCGGAAAAGCGCACATTGGGTGAGCTTTCTGGGGCGCGACACCGCCTCCCTGCCCGGCGTGGATGTCTTGGCGCGGAAGTTTCATTTTCCGGTTCTGTACTACCATGTGCGGCGCCTCCGGCGGGGATTTTACGACGTTGAATTTTATGAAATTTGCTCCGATCCGGACCAGGCTCCCGAGCAAAGCATCACCCAGGCCTACGCACGGCGGTTGGAAAACATCATCCGCCAACAGCCGGAAAACTGGCTTTGGAGCCACAAGCGCTGGAAAATGAAGCGGGACGAATAAAGACATACCAGTGAATTTCTTGCCGGGCCCAAAACAGACTTTTGTTTTCTTTGCGTGAAACAACTGACACATGAGGCTTCCCGCAATCCTGTTCCTGCTGCTCCCCAACCTGCTCTTTTCCCAAAAAAAAGCGCTCGAGATCGCCGACGTGCACCGCTGGCGCAAGATCGAACAAACGCAAATCAGCACCGATGGCCGATGGGTTGCCTATCTGCTCGCACCCACCACGGAGGGCGACAACACGCTGTGCCTCTGGAATGCGCAAACAGCGCAAACAACTACTTTCGAACGGGCTGCGGAGCCTGCCTTTTCCTTCGACGGACAGTATCTGGTATTTAAAATAAAGCCCGCACTCGATACGCTGAAGGCACAACGGCGCCGTAAGGTGAAAGACGACGAGCTGCCCGGGGACACGCTGGGGATTTACACCTTGGCCACCGGATCATTGCAAAAGATCGCCGAAGTGCGGTCCTTTGCAATGCCGGAAAAATGGTCGGGGTGGCTGGCCTTTCAAATGGAAGCGCAGAAACCGGAAAAATCGAAAAAAGACAAGGAAAAAGGTGAAACGGCAACGCCCGACAGTACCAAAATAGCGGAAAAACCCGCCGAAAAAAAGGACAAAAAAGAGAAAAAGGAAGACGCGAAGGAAAACGGCACCCGGCTGATCCTGTACGAACTGGCTACCGGCAGGCAGGATACGGTGCCTTTTGTACTCGAGTACCGGTTTGCCAAAAAGGGCCCGGCACTGCTCCTGCGCTCTACCGGCCGCGACTCGGCCTTTCTCGCCGGTGTGTACCGTTTCGATTGCGGACAAGGCCGCCTGAAACCGCTGCTCCAGGCCGAAAAGGCCAAGTTTACCCAGCTTGCCCTCGACGACTGGGGCAGGCAGGCCGCCTTCCTCGCCGATACAGATACTACGCAGGCCCGGATACGACCCTGGCAACTCTGCTACTGGTCGGAAAAACAGGATACCGCCCGTGTACTTGCCGACACGGGAAGCGCTTTTCTCACCGCACCGAAAGAAAGATGGAATATCAGCGAACATGCGCGTCCCGATTTTAGCGAAGACGGCCGCAAACTCTACTTCGGCATCGCCCCCACGCCGCCCCTGCCCGATACCACCCTGCTGCCGGAAGAAATTGTAAAAGTAGAAGTATGGGCCTGGGACAACAACCGCCTCTACACCGAACAGGAAAACCGCCTCGAAGCGGATAAAAAGCGCAGCTACCCGGTGCTGTACCACATCGATACGCAAAAATTTGTCCCCCTGGGCTCCCCCGAACTGCCCGAGTGGCGATTTCAGGAACAGCGCGACGCCGGGCTGGCGCTGGCTTTTACCGAAGAACCCTATGCCCGAGCCCGTCAATGGGAAGGCGCAGCACATATCGACCTCTACGCGATCGACCTGAACAACGGCGCGCGCACCCAACTGGTGCGCGACCTCCGCTGCAAGCCCCGCCTCTCCCCGGCCGCCCAATACGCACTGTGGTGGAGCGAGCCCGATACCGCCTGGTTTGCCTGGGGCGCCCGCCAAAACCGGACCCTCCGCCTCACCAACAACAACCAGACCCGTTTCTACAACGAGGAAAGCGATACGCCCGACTACCCCGACGAATACGGTATAGCCGGCTGGCTGACCGGGGATGCCGCCCTGCTGGTGTACGATCGCTTCGATATCTGGAAAATTGATCCGGCCGGGAAATCCGCACCCCAGCGCCTGACCCGCGGCCGCGAAACCCGAACCACGTTCCGCTATATTAAACTCGACCCCGAAGAGCGCGCCATCGCTCCGGATGCCCGACTCCTCCTGCACCATGTTAACGACCAGTCAAAAGCCGAAGGCTACGCCTGGCTCGACCTGAAAACAGGCGGCGTTACCTATTGGATGGGCGGCGACTACAGCTATACCCGGCGGCCGCTCAAAGCCGAAAAGGCCGGCGCACTGGTCTTTGACCGCCAGAACTACCAGATCTTCCCCGACCTGTATTACACCCTCATTCCGGATGTTTCCAAAATCAGGGAGACAAAACCCGTCCGGATCTCCGATGCCAACCCGCAACAAGCGGAATACAATTGGGGCACGATTGAACGGGTGCGCTGGATCTCCGTCTCAGGCGATACGCTGGAGGGCCTGCTGGTCCGGCCCGACGATTTTGATCCGAACAAGCAGTACCCCATGGTAGTCAATTTTTACGAAAAACTATCCGATGGCCTGAACCGGCACCGGGCGCCGGATGTACATCGCTCGTCCATTACCTATACCATGTATGCCAGCCGCGGGTACTTGGTTTTTGCGCCGGACATCCCGTATCGCACCGGCTATCCGGGCGAAAGCGCCTATGATGCCATCATGAGCGGCGTCACAGCAATGATCAGCCGGGGCTTTGTCGATGCCAAACACATCGGGCTGCAGGGGCATTCCTGGGGCGGCTACCAGGCGGCTTACCTGGTCACCCGAACCAACCTGTTTGCCTGCGCCGAAGCCGGCGCCCCGGTGGCCAACATGACCTCTGCCTACGGCGGTATCCGCTGGGAATCGGGGCTGAGCCGGCAGTTCCAGTACGAACGCTCCCAAAGCCGGATTGGCGGTTCGCTGTGGGAATATCCCATGCGCTACCTCGAAAATTCCCCGCTTTTCTCCCTGGACAAAGTACAAACACCGGTACTCATCCTCCACAACGACAAGGACGGCGCCGTGCCCTGGCAACAAGGGGTGGAACTCTTCACCGGCCTGCGCCGCCTGGGCAAACCCGCCTGGCTGCTCAATTACAACGACGAGCCCCACTGGCCCGTCAAACTGCAAAACCGCATCGACTTCCAGACCCGCCTGCAGCAGTTCCTCGACCACTACCTGCTCGGCGCCCCCATGCCCTCGTGGATGGAACGCGGAGTACCGCCAATGGAAAAAGGGATCCTGCAGGGGTTGGAAGTACGGAAGGAGTAGAAATTCAAAATATCGGCGAAAAAGTTGGGTAAACACGCTTGATGGAATACGCCGCCGGATACTTCCAAAAAAATAATTGTGGAAAGATCTTGCGTACAACGTGGTTTCTCTTTTAACTTTGCAACACAAAGTTCTTTTAAAAAACAAAATCATGCAAATACCCGATTCCGTACTACCTGAACCCGGCTTTTGGCAACGCCAGTCCACTACCATCAAAGGCATTATCATTTTTTTCCTGGTCCTGATCCTATTGATCCCGGCGCATATGATCGAAGATGTCATCCGTGAGCGCGAAGCGCGACAAGCCGAAGCGATCGACGAGGTGAGCAGTAAATGGGGAGGGGAGCAAACCCTGACCGGCCCTATGCTGGTGGTACCGTACGAGCAGATCACCCGAACCGACAAGGGCGTCGAGGTAGGCCGGCAGATAAAATATGCGTATGTGCTTCCGGATGAACTAAACATCAGCGCTGAAGTAGCGCCCGAAAAACGCCACCGCGGTATTTTCGAGGTGGTCCTGTATG
Organism: uncultured Saprospiraceae bacterium; assembly: GCA_964450465.1. Lineage (GTDB taxonomy): Bacteria > Bacteroidota > Bacteroidia > Chitinophagales > Saprospiraceae > M3007. The sequence goes on along the minus strand of CAYVDV010000054.1, from coordinate 3,159 downwards.
CCAGTACGCTGAGCCTGTCAGGCAGTTTTGCCCCGGTTAACCTGGGAAAAGAGGTACCTGGCGACGCCGTGGTGCAGTGGGAAAAAGCCGTGCTCGCGCTCGGTATTCCCGACTTACGGGGACTGAAAGATCAGGTTTCTCTGCAATGGGACGAACAGGCGCTACTGTCGGAGCCCGGTATTCCCGTGCCGGGGGTAGCCAACAGCGGTATCCACGTGCCGCTCGAACTGGAGCCGGCCGGAGCCGCAGCGGCAAAGCACCGATTCCGGCTGGACCTGGCGCTGAAAGGCTCCGGGTCCCTGTATTTTGCCCCGGTTGGAAAGGTTTCGCAGGTCAACCTGAAATCATCCTGGCCCGATCCGAGCTTCACCGGCGCCTTTTTGCCGGAAGAAAAAACCATTGCGGCCAGCGGATTCGATGCCAAATGGAAAGTGCTGAACCTCAACCGCAACTTCCCGCAGCAGTGGAACAGCGACCAGGACTACGACCTGCTTGAAAGCCGTTTCGGGGTGAGCTTTCTTTTGCCGGTTGACAATTATCAAAAAGCCACGCGCTCCGTCAAATATGCCATCCTGTTCATTGCCCTGACCTTTCTCTGTGTGTTTTTCATCGAAATGCGGCAGTCGAACCGGGTGCATCCCTTCCAGTATGCCCTGATCGGACTGGCGCTGGTTATTTTCTACACCTTGCTGGTATCCATCTCCGAGCATATTTCGTTCAACCAGGCTTACTTCGTCGCTGCCGCAATGACGATCGGGCTGACCGGATTGTACACGAGGGCGCTGTTTCAGTCGCCACGCATGGGCATGCTGGTTGGCGGCACGCTGACAGTCTTATACGGGTTCCTGTTCGTTACCCTGCAGCTGCAGGATTACGCGTTGCTGCTGGGCAGCATCGGCCTGTTCGCTATCCTGGCCGTGGTGATGTATTTCTCCCGGCGGATCAATTGGTACGGAGCTGCCTGATTACGGCGTAACTACACGCCCGCCCGGCGGGCAATGTGCACGCAAATAGTTCGTAAACAGAGTCGATAGATGCTTGCTGGTGCCTTCCCCTTCCCGGATGCTGTGCGAACGGTTGGGGTAGGGCATCACCTGGAACTGCTTGTTGTATTTGACCAGTTCGTTGATCAGCAATTCTGCGTTCTGGTAGTGCACATTGTCGTCGCCGGTACCGTGGATGTACAGCAGGTTGCCCTGCAGGTTTTTGGCGTAGGTGATGGGTGAGCCTTTGATAAAGTCCTCGCGATTTTCTTGCGGCAAACCCATATAGCGCTCCTGGTAGATGTTGTCGTAAGAGAGTTGATTGGCCACGGCCGCCACGGCGATGCCGGTTTTGTAGATTTCCGGGTACTGGAACAACAGGTTGAGGGTGGCCGAGCCGCCGCCGCTCCAGCCGTGTACAGCCACGCGGCTGGTATCGATCCAGTTCCAGCGCTTGAACATTTCGGTTGCGCCCATAGCCTGATCGCGGATATTGACGATGCCAATCTTGCGGTAAATGGCCTTGCGCCAGGCCCGGCCTTTCGGCGCGGGCGTACCGCGGCCGTCGAGTGAAGCGTAGATATAGCCGTCTTTGGCCATATCGCCCGAGTAGAGGCGGTTGCGGCCGGTGCCGTATGCGTCGCGCACTGTAGCGCCGGCCGGCTCCGTGTACACGTAGAATACGATGGGGTATTTTTGGGAGGGATCAAAGTTATCGGGTTTGACTAACCAGCCGTCCATGGTCACCCCATCAATCGTAGTTACCTGGAAAAACTCGGTTTTGTTATCAGCAGGCGGCTCGATGATAGCCGGAATGGCTTCTTTCCCGTCGAGGGCTTTATGCTCCGGGAGCGTGATCCATTCGGACTGCGGCCGGGTATAATGGTTGGAGAAGGAATGCTGAGCATAACGCGTATCCGGAGAAATATCATACCGGTGTGAACCCTGTTGGCCCGCCGGCGAAAGGCGTTCGGGCCGGCTTTTGCCGTCCATGCGGATGCGGTAGAGGTAGGATTGCGTGGCGTTTTCCGGCGAAGCCGAAAAATAGAGATAAGCGCCCGCTTCATCGATACGGTCGAGGTTGATCACGTCGTAGTCGCCCGGGGTAAGCAGAGTTTCCGTCTTGCCGTCGCGGGAAATACGGTACAGGTGTCGCCAGCCATCTTTTTCGCTGGTCCAGAGAAAGGCCTCCCCGTTCGAAAGCCAGTCCCAGTAGCCCTTTTCGCCATCATCCTTCAGATCGATCCAGGCCTCGTCGGTTTCAGTATAAATGGTACGTGGCTTGCCGGTATTGACATCGCAGAGCATAAGTTTGCTCTCGTTTTGTTTGCGGTTGAGCTGTTGCAGCATGAGTTCGCCGGCATTGGCGGCCCACTCCATGCGGGGCAGGTAGGTATTGCGGGGGTCGCCGGGGATATCCATCCAGCGGGTTTTGCCATAGGCGATATCCGCTACGCCAATGCGATAGGGTGAGGGTGGCTCGCCGACTTTGGGATACTCGACGGGGATATTGAAGGAATAAATGGAATCGGTGTTATTGATCATCAGGAAATCGCGCACCTGGTTGGCGTCGATTTGCCAGTAAGCGATCTTTTTGCTGTCGGGGCTCCAGCGGAAGCCGTCGCGGCAGTCGAACTCTTCCTCATACACCCAGTCAAAGGTGCCGTGGATCAGTTTGCGCGAGCCATTGGTTTGGGTAAGTTGTTTGATCCTGCCGCTGGCAAGATCTTCCACATACAGGTTGTGTTCGCTCACGTAGGCTGCTTTTTGCCCGTCGGGCGAGATCTTGGCAAACATGAGCGAAGACTCAGGCCGCCCTCTGCCCAACTGCCGCAGGCGTCCGGATTTCCGGTCCAGGATCCAGTAATCACCGCGGGTATCGTAGCGCCACACGCGCTTGCTGTTGGTGTAGATCAGCACCTTCTGGCCATCTTCCGAAAAGGAAAAATCGCGCACCGGAAGGGGTTTGGCAGCGTTGGGAGGCGTGAGTTGCGCCGGGGTGACCAAGGTAGCCTTGTCCATGCCGGGAAGGGTCACCTTTTCAATAAGGCCGTCTTTCTCCTGGTAAAAGGAATGGCCATCGGAGGTCCATTTCTGACCAAAGGCAGTGAAGCCAAGTGCAGAAAGGCAAAAGAGCAGCAAGCACAGCGATAATTTTCGCATGGGAATAGGTGTT
>CAYVDV010000053.1:0-17110 GCA_964450465.1 uncultured Saprospiraceae bacterium | reverse complement strand
ATATCCCCGCAACTCTGGGCCTGGCACAGTTCCCGGGTAAAAGCCATCCGGCGTGATGTCGATAAAATGCTGGTCATTCTCCCCTTTGAAACGGAGTTTTACCGGCAATACGATATGGAAGTAGAATTTGTCGGCCACCCGCTGCTGGATGTATTCCCGGAAAACCCGGCAAGCAGCCCCGACACAGGGGAACGCAGCACCTCGAACATAATCGCATTATTACCCGGCAGCAGGCAGCAGGAAATTCGGCGAATTCTGCCCGTTATGCTTTCCGTAACGCCGGATTTCCCGGAATTCACCTTTGTTGTAGCCGGCGCCGGCGCCCTGCCGGCTTCGTTCTACGCCCCATACCTTTCCGGATATCCCAATGTCCGGTTCGCACAAGGCGATACCTACGCCATACTCAGACAGGCCCGGGCAGGCCTGATAAAATCGGGCACTTCCACACTCGAGACAGCCCTTATAGGCCTCCCGCAGGTGGTGTGCTACGCCGGCAGTCCCATTTCGTATGCGATTGCCAAACGCGTAGTCAAAGTATCCTATATTTCATTGGTCAACCTGATCCTGGACAGACCGCTGGTCCGGGAACTCATTCAACAGGATCTGAACCCGGAAAATCTGAAGCTCGCCCTGCTGGCAATCCTGGACCCCGCAAAAGTCGCTGAAATTAAAGAGGGCTACCGCGAACTCCGCCACAAACTCGGCGATGGCGGCGCTTCGGAACGGGCAGCAAAGGCGGTTTTGGAATGATGAATGATGAGTGATGAATGATGAATGATGAATGATGAATGATGAATAGTTCACCCCTACGGTAATGGAAGCGTTGCGCAGTTGTGAATTAAACCAATGCCGCATCCCATTCACCTACCCAGTAAGGTAAATCATTCATCATTCATCACTCATCATTCATCATTCATCATTCATCATTCATCATTCATCTTATCGTTGGAGGACAAATTTCTTCGTCAGCGTACCCTCCGGCGTGGCAATGCGGGCCAGATAAGTCCCTGAAGCCAGGGAGGACAAGTTGTAGGTAAGTTGATCCTGCGTCAATCCCGAGCGGTCTTCCATGCGGATTACCCGGCCGCTGAGATCGGCTAACGTGATGGTTGCCTCGGTGGGTTTATCAAAGTTAACCGCCAGATTGAGTATATCCCTGACCGGATTGGGAAAAACCTGCATGCTTGTTTCCGGCAGCGGTCTGGTATCCGTGGTAGAAACCAGGCTGATCGCCATTCGGAGCACCGCATTGTCTTTAGATCCGAATCCACCCGGGGACCATTGGCTTACACCGTTGTTCTTGCCATACACCAGTGTGGAAACAAACAGCATGTTGAAACTCTCGTCGAAGGCGTGAAAAGCAACATTACTGGTCCCGGCGTAACCGATTGCCAGGATATAACGTGCCCCTTTTTCCAGTATAACACCGGGCAGATTGGTACCCACATCCAGAAGCTCCACGGTTTGCGGTTCCAGAATGCCGATAGTGTCCGGTGCAACATAATTGGCAAATCCCACCCATGTGAACTCTGACGGCAGGAAGCTGTTCCGGTCAAAATTGGTGAAATCACTGTTCACGTCATCCGACACACGCAACAAGTACAATGTTGCTTCCACATCCCGGACGGACAGTTCAAACGGATCGGTATTGAAGGCAAATTCCGCCAGAGTGGCGCGGTACTGATCGTTATTTCCTGCACTCATCCGGTACAGGTTGCCGACATACCAGTCCCCTGCCTCCGCAGGATGCAGCGAAAGGAGTGGCCCAAGCCCAGCCTCCTTTGAAAATAAGTTATCGGAAACATAGAAGGCATTCTCTGCCTTGTTATCCACCGGACGATCATCGGTGGAGTCGGAGCGGATGGAATATTTTATCCGGTATTCACCCACAGGAAGCACCGGGACATAACTGCTGTCCAGGGCAAACAAACTATCGGTTACTCCGGGGGCGATCGAAGGGATCAACATACTGTCGGCATAAACCAGCTCATCGGTGTCTGTTGTAATCGAAGCCTTAAAAAGCACATTGGTTTGTGCATTCTTGCCCCGGTTTGAGATATAGGCAAAAAAACCAAAGGTATCCGTAGCAATTTGGGAAACCGGCTGGATTGCGCTTGATGCCGGATAAAAAAACTCCGAAATAGCCAGGTCATTGGGCGGGGTCGGATTTTCATCATACAAGGCGATATCATCCAGATCCCACATATACTCCCAGTTGCCGATCCACTGCCACTGCAGGTACACCTGAGGTTTGTTGGCAGCCACCGAAGAGATGTCAACTACCGAGAAATAGGGGTTTGGGGAGAAGTAATCCTGCTGATCCTGACCGGGGAAGAGTTTGAACTCCGACCAGGTGTTCAGGTCGGTACTGACCCGTAAAATGGCGCTGGCATCCGGTGTAGCTTCGAATGTTCCGATATGCGATTGGCATTGGACGAACACTTTGGCCTGACCAGTACAGTTAATGGCATTGGTGGTCAGCTGGCTGACATGGTCCTGAGGCAAACTTTGGCCGGACCCGTCGGAGTTGACATGGACAAAGCCGGTTTCCGCGGTGGCCGATTGGAATGGCGCCTGTCCGATAAATACCGGCGCGCATCCGGTACCGGTATTGGCACACCATTTCCAGATAATTCCCTGATTGGAGGCGTCGTTGTTGGTCCATCCTGCCGGGATTCCACCGGTAAAATCTTCCATCCAAAATGGCATTTGCGCCTGGGCATATACGCCCGAAAGGATTAAGAGGAGCAAGACTGTTTTGATCCGAAGTTTGTTCATGTGTAAATCAAATTAGTGGGTAAGAGAATAGACCCCCAAAGATATCCGGCTGAATACCAGGGGAACGTTAAATGCTGCCAAAATACCAGGATTAGCAGTATTCAGCAGGTTTGAAGTCGAAATACGCGGGGCTCAGGCTTGTTTCTGCATCTCTTTCGCCCAGGCGTCCTTGAGCGTCACGGTCCGGTTAAATACGGGCTTTTTCGGGGTGGAATCCGGGTCCACGCAAAAGTAGCCGAGCCGGGTAAACTGATAGCGTTCCCCTTCACTGGTTTCCAGCAGGGCGGGTTCGACCAGGGCGTTTTCCACAATTTCCAGTGAATCCGGATTGATCGCTTTTTTGAAATCCTCTTCGGCTGCCGGATCCTCTACCTGAAAAAGGCGGTCGTACAGGCGCACCTCGGCCCGGTGGGCATGGGACGCCGAGAGCCAATGAATAACGCCTTTTACCTTCAACCCGCTGGTGTCCTGGCCCGAACGGCTTTCCGGAACATACGTGCAAAGCAGGGTCGTTATATTGCCGGCTTCATCTTTCTCCACATCGTTACACTGGATGATATAGGCCGATTTCAAGCGCACCATTCCACCCGGCGCCAGCCGGAAATACTTCGGGGGCGGGTTTTCCATGAAATCATCCTGTTCGATGTACAATTCCCGGGAAAAAGCCAAGGGGCGTTTGCCTGCTTCCGGATCTTCCGGGTTATTTTCCGTCTCCAGCCATTCGACTTCTCCCTCCGGATAATTGGTAATCACCACTTTCAGTGGCCGAAGGACTGCAAAACGGCGCAGGGAGCGCTTGTTCAGGTCCTCCCGCACGCAAAACTCCAGCAAGCCCACATCGATGATATTCTCCCGCTTAGCTACGCCTACCCTGCGGGCGAACTCGCGAATACTTTCCGGCGTATAGCCACGGCGACGCAGGCCGCTGATGGTCGGCATGCGAGGGTCGTCCCAGTCGCGCACATAGTTTTCGTTGACCAATTGCAAGAGTTTGCGCTTGCTCATGATCGTGTAATTCAGGTTGAGCCGGGCAAATTCATATTGCTTGGACGGAAAAATGCCCAGTTGCTCGATGAACCAGTCGTACAAGGGACGGTGGGGAATAAACTCGAGCGTACACACCGAGTGGGTGATCTTTTCGATGCTGTCGCATTGGCCGTGTGCCCAGTCATACATGGGATAAATGCACCAGTCGTCGCCCGTCCGATGGTGATGGGCATGCTTGATCCGGTACAAATACGGATCGCGCAGGTGCATATTGGGCGAGGCCAGATCGATCTTGGCCCGGAGCACACAATGCCCGTCCGGGAATTCCCCGCTTTTCATCCGCTCAAACAAAGCCAGATTTTCTTCCGGGGAAGTGTCGCGGTACTTGCTTGGCGTGCCGGGCACCGTAGGCGTGCCTTTCATGGCGGCGATTTCTTCCGGTTTGGAGAAATCCACGTAGGCTTTACCGTTGCGAATAAGCTGAACCGCCCATTCGTACAATTGCTGAAAATAATCAGAGGCATACAGGATTTGGTCGGGGTTAAAGCCCAGCCAGCGCACATCGGCGAGGATGCTGTCGACGTATTCCTGTTCTTCGGCAGTCGGGTTGGTATCGTCGTAACGCAGGTTACACTTGCCGTTGTATTTTTGGGCAAGGCCAAAATTCAGGCAGATGGCTTTAGCATGCCCGATATGCAAATAACCGTTTGGCTCGGGCGGGAAACGCGTTTGGATCGCGGTATGTTTCCCCGAGCGCAGGTCTTCTTCAACGATTTCTTCGATAAAATTGAGGGATTCGTTTTCCTCAGCAGTCACTTTTTCAATACTCATGGAGCGGAATGGGTTAGCGTGGGCGCAAAGATACCGGACAGGATTTACATGATCACCCTGATACACGAGGATAATCCGTACAATTCCTGAAAATCCTGTCCGGATAGCTACTAGAACAACCCGACTACCTTTCCGAGTTCATCGATATCGATCTTTTCTGCCGATGGTACTTTGGGCAAGCCCGGCATGGTCATGATATCGCCGCAGATCATTACGACAAATTCAGCGCCGGCAGCCAGCCGCACTTCGCGGATGTTCACCGTATGTCCGCTGGGTGCGCCGAGTTTTTTCGGATCGGTAGAAAAGGAATACTGCGTTTTAGCCACGCAAACCGGGTAGTGGCCGTAGCCTTCTTCTTCCAGTTTTTTGATCTGCCGCTTCACCGCAGCATCGGCGCTGATATCGGCGGCGCCGTATATTTTGGTGGCGACCGCTTTCATTTTATCCCAGAGCGACAAATTGTCCTCATATGCGAACGTAAACTTGTTCTCGCTCTGCTCCACCACTGCTACTACGCTGCGGGCAAGGTCTTCCGCGCCTTTCCCTCCGTCCGCCCAGTGTTTGGAAACCACCACCGGCACGCCGTGGGGCGCCATTTTGTCCTGCAACAACTTGATTTCCGCCTCGGTGTCGAAGGTAAAGTGATTGATCCCGATCACACAGGGCAGGCCATAGTGGTCCCGGATATTGTGTACGTGCCGTTCGATGTTGACGATCCCGCGCTCCAGCGCCTCCAGATTTTCCTGGTTCAGTTCTTTCAGATCAGCGCCGCCGTGGTATTTCAGGGCGCGCAGGGTGGCGACCAGCACCACGGCATCCGGGCGAAGGCCGGCTTTGCGGCACTTGATATCAAAGAATTTTTCGGCACCGAGATCTGCGCCGAAACCGGCTTCGGTGACCACGTAGTCGGCCAGTTTAAGCGCGCTCTGCGTTGCGATCACAGAATTACAGCCATGGGCGATGTTGGCAAATGGCCCACCATGGATAAAGGCCGGTGTGTGTTCCAGCGTTTGCACGAGGTTGGGTTTGATCGCGTCTTTCAGCAAAACCGTCATAGCGCCGTGCGCATTCAGGTCGCGGGCACGCACCGGTTTGCGATCCCGGGTGTACCCGACCACGATGTTGCCCAAACGCTCTTTCAGATCGCTCAGGGAAGTAGCCAGGCAAAAGATGGCCATGACCTCGGAAGCCACAACAATATCGAAGCCGTCTTCCCGGGGATAGCCGTTGGAGATGCCGCCCATGGCGACCACGATGTCGCGCAAAGCGCGGTCGTTCATATCCACTACCCGCTTCCAGCTGACCCGGCGAACATCGATATCCAGGGCGTTGCCCTGATGGATGTGGTTGTCGAGCATGGCCGCCAGCAGGTTGTTCGCCAGGGCAATAGCGCTGAAATCGCCGGTAAAGTGCAGGTTGATATCCTCCATCGGGATCACCTGCGCATAACCGCCGCCGGCTGCGCCGCCCTTCATACCGAAGACCGGACCCAGACTGGGTTCGCGCAGGCAGATCAGGGTGTGTTTACCGATCCGGTTGAGCGCGTCGCCCAGGCCCACCGTGGTCGTAGTCTTGCCTTCGCCGGCAGGGGTCGGGCTGATCGCCGTGACGAGAATGAGCTTGCTGTCGGCGCGTTTGGGCAGTTGATTGAGGTATTCGAGGGATACCTTAGCCTTGAAATGGCCGTATGGTTCAAGGGCTTCATCCGGAATTCCGAGCGTTTCGGCGGCGAGTGGAACAATTCGTTTTGGGGTCGCTTGTTGGGCGATTTCGATGTCCGTGAGCATAATTTGATATTAATTGAGTTAGGCGCCGCCAAGATACAGCGGGTCAGGCAATTCGGGCTTGTTTGTCCGAAGTTTTCCACTGAAAGAGGCAAATTTCGACTTGTCTCAAAGCGGACCGACTAAATACCCCGCCCACCTCCGCACATCACATCCGCTCCGGCATCTCGATCCCCAATAAGCCCATCCCTGAGCCCAGCACGTGTTGCACCAGCCGGCTCAGTTGCAGGCGAAATGCCCGGGCAGCCTCCGTATCGGCATTGAATACCGAAAGGTCGTGCCAGAAGCGGTGGTAGCTCTTGGCCAGGTTGTAACAATAGTTGGCCAGGTGGGAAGGATCGTATTCTTGCGCTGCAGTCAAAACCACGGCGGGAAAATCCTGAAGTGCTTTCATCAACTCCTTTTCCTGTGGCTCAAATTGCCGGTATTCCGATGCCGGTGCAAGGTCAATGCCCTCTTTTTCGACTCGCTGCATCAGTCCGTTGATCCGCACCCAGGAATATTGAATATACGGGCCTGTTTGGCCCTGCAGATCCACGGACTCCTCCGGGTTGAAGATCATCTTTCTCTTGGGATTAACTTTGATCATGAAAAACTTAAGCGCACCCAGGCCGATTTTCCGTAGGATCTCGTCCTGCTCGGCGGGGTCAAACTGTTCAAGAGCGCCCCGTTCGGCGGCCTGTTCCCGGGCAATTGCGATCACCTCATCGATCAGCTCGTCGGCGTCAACAACCGTGCCCTCCCGGGTTTTCATCCGTCCGGTAGGCAATTCCACGAGGCCATACGACAAGTGGTGTAAACCGGGCGCATAGGGTTCGCCGAGGCGCCGCAGGACTTCAAACAGCACAGAAAAGTGGTAGTTCTGTTCATCGGCCACCACATAGATCGTTTTTTCACAACCAAAATCCGCATACCGCATGCGGGCTGTGCCCAGGTCCTGCGTGATGTACACCGAGGTGCCATCGGAGCGGAGCACCAGTTTCTGGTCAAATCCCGCATCCGTCAAATCCACCCAGACCGAGCCGTCATCTTTCCGGAAAAAGACGTTTTTTTTAAGCCCCTCCTCCACGATGTCCTTGCCAAGCAGGTAGGTATCGCTTTCGTAGTAGAGTTTGTCGAAGTCCACGCCCATTTTGGCATAGGTTTCGTCGAAGCCTTTATATACCCAACCATTCATCTGTTTCCACAACGCGACCGTTTCCGGGTCGCCCGCCTCCCAGCGGAGCAGCATTTCGCGTACTTCGGCGCCAAGTTGGGAATACTCGTTAAACCATTTATTCCTGAACTCCTTGAAAAACTCCGCTTCGGATTGTCCGGCTTTTGCGTGTGCCGCCAATGCAGCCCTGCCGGCTTCCGTTTGTTGCCAGGCGCTGTATTCTTCCTTGGTTTTGTTTTCAAACAAGACATAAAAATCGCCCACCAGGTGATCACCCTTGATACCGGAGGACTCCGGTGTGCGGCCTTCGCCAAATTTTTGCCAGGCCAGCATGCTTTTACAAATGGCTACACCCCGGTCGTTGATAACCTGTGCTTTAATGATATCGTAGCCAACCGCATCGAGGATCTGGCTGCAGGACCAGCCGAGCAGGCAATTCCGGACGTGGCCCAGGTGCAGGGGCTTGTTGGTATTCGGGGAAGAATATTCCACCATGACTTTCCGGCCATTCCTTGGCTGCCGGCCGAAATGGGGATCAGTCACAGCATTTTGGAGAAAATTCTGCCAATAGTCCGAACTTAGTTCCAGGTTTAGAAAGCCTTTGATCACGTTAAAACCCTGCACTTCGGGAATATTTTCCTGAATAAAACGGCCAATTTCGGCTCCAGCTATATCCGGCGCCTTTTTGGCGATTTTGACAAAAGGAAAAACAACCACGGTGTAATCGCCGGAAAATTCTCCGGGAGTGGTATTGATCTGTACCTGGGAGGGTTCAACCCCGGTTTGGTACAACTGCCCGACAGCCTGTGCAACGGCATTCTGGAGGGTTTCGATAATTGTCATAGTTGAATAGTTGAGCGCGCAAAGGTATCGCTTACCTTGCAGGCTGAAAACAATTTGCCAATGATGCGTTTATTTTTCGCTTTTGTATGCGTTCTGTGTCCCTTGCTTTCGGGTGCACAGGACTTTCGCTTTCCCATGGAACCGGTTTCCCTTAGTGACCTTTCGGCCTTCCGGCCCACCGGTGCAAACTGGCAGATCGGCGGCGATGCCCTTGCCGACCTGAACCGGGATCAGGATCTGAAGGCGCTGCCCGGAACCGGCGTACTCCTCAACCTTCCCGATCAGCAAAACAGGGAGCATTTGTTCACGACATTCGAACATGGTGATCTCGATCTGGAACTCGACGTCATGATGGCGCGAAATTCCAACTCCGGCATCTACCTGCAGGGGCGTTATGAAGTCCAGTTGTTCGACAGCTGGGGAAAAACACACCCGGCCTTCAGCGACATGGGGGGTATTTATCAACGCTGGGATGAGAACAAGCCTGAAGGTGAAAAAGGTTCCGAGGGGCATCCGCCGCTCCGCAATGTAGCCCGAGCGCCGGGCCTGTGGCAACACCTGGAAATTTCCTTTCAGGCGCCGCGCTTCGATGCCGGTGGAAAGAAAATTGCCAATGCCCGCTTTATCCGGGTCGTATTGAACGGCGTAATCGTACAGGAAAATGTGGAAGTCAGGGGCCCCACCCGGGCGGCCGCATTTACCGATGAGGTGGCGCTTGCCCCCCTGATGCTTCAGGGGGATCACGGTCCAGTCGCTTTTCGAAATATACAGTACCGGAACTTTAATGGCCGGCCTGCTGCACTGAAAGACCTGAAATACCGCTATTTTTCAGGGGAGCACGATTACCTCCCATATTTCCCCGGCCTGAAAGCCGATGCTTCCGGCGAGGCGGAAGGCCTGACCTGGGAATATGCCCGGGGCGACAACGATTTTGCCCTGCAATTCAACGGCACACTTCTGGTTCCCGACAGCGGGGTCTATCGCTTTTCCCTGTCCAGCAACGGCAACAGCATGCTCCAGATCGCCGGCGACACCGTGATCGGGCAAGCCTGGTGGACCCGCAGCGCCACCGCAACACTCCCGGCCGGTTCCGTTCCGGTCGAAATCACCTACAGCAAGGCTTCCGACTGGTTGCAACCGGGATTGGGGCTCTTGGTGGAGGGGCCTGCTTTCCGGCCTGTTCCGCTGCATCTTCCCGGATCTGTCATCCTCAGCAATCCACCCGCCCCTATCCTGATAACCCCCGGCAACGAACCCGAACTCCTCCGGTCGTTTATCGATATTCCACAAGAGGGCGCACAGAAACGAAAGCGCCTCACCCACCCGGTATCTGTCGGATATCCGGAGGGGCTGAGTTACACGTTTGACCTGGACAACGGCGCACTGGTGCAAATCTGGAAGGGCGGTTTTCTGGACGCAACACCCATGTGGAACAATCGCGGCGACGGGCATGCCGACCCCATGGGCAGTGTGTTGCTGTTGGGCGATGCGCCGCAGTTTGCAAAAGCCGGGAGCGACTGGCCGGAACAGCAGAGCGACTCCGCTGCCTACCGGTTCAAAGGCTATTTTCTGGACGGCTCCGGCAATCCGACCTACAAATACGCCCTTTATGGGATGGATATTGAAGACAAGATGCAGCCCATGGAAAACGGGAAATGGTTAAACCGGGAAATCTGTATTAGTGGTAAATCCCAAAGCGAACTGCGCTTCCGGGTCGCCCGGGGGAAAAGCATTGTTCCGGCAGGAGCAGGCATTTGGGCTGTGGATGACCGGGCATACTACATTCGTTTGTCTGCGCAACCTGAATTGCGGAATACGCCGGCCGGGCAGGAATTGCTTTTGCCGGTTGGACAAACGATCCAATACCAGCTGATTTGGTAAGCCCATCCATTTCTAAACAACTAAAAAGAATTGCAATGTTGCCGTTTATCCGCGCGTTTTTCCAAAAAAAAAGGATTTCTGCAATGGACCGTTTTGCTTCAGTCCGTTTTGAAATTGAAAACTGGAAATTGGAAAAGTTGAAGATCATCCGGGGCCTGCTTGGGTTGGGAGTGTTTTGTATTCCTGTGCTTTTACATACGCAGCCGACAGCCGCACCCGAAAAATTGCCCACAGAAAACGACTATTACAAGATCATTACCCTGCCTGTGCCGGAAGGCATTGAACTGGAAATAGGCGGATTGACAGCGCTTCCCAGTGGTGATCTGGCTGCGGCCACCCGGCGTGGGGATGTCTGGCTGATCCGGAACCCAGGCATGGCGGGTGGAACCGCCCCGAAATACACCCGCTTCGCGCAGGGACTGCACGAAGCCCTGGGGCTGGCCTATGTGGACGGCGCCCTGTACACCGCCCAGCGCGGCGAACTGACCCGCCTGCGGGATACAGACGGCGACGGCAGAGCCGATGCCTATGAAGCGGTGTACAGCCTGCCGCTCAGCGGCCACTACCATGAATACACCTTTGGGCCCAAGGTTGCCCCCGACGGCAGCATGTTTATCACCGGAAACGTAGCCTTCGGCGACCGCGAATGGTGGCGCGGCGAAAGCCGGGTGCCCTGGCGCGGCTGGACCCTCCACATCTGGCCCGACGGCCGTATGGAGCCCTGGGCGACCGGGATGCGTTCGCCCTGCGGGATCGGCATGGTGAACGGCGAGTTCTTTTACGCAGACAACCAGGGCGACTGGATGGGCAGCGGCGCCGTTGTTCAGGTGGAAAAAGGCGATTTCACGGGTCACCCGGCTGGCTTGCGCTGGGCAGACCTGCCCGAATCGCCCGTAAAAGTACGCACCAACGATATTTATTACCGGGCAAGCCCGCGGTTCAGCCCGCCCGGGCAAGCGATCAAGCCGGAGAATATACCCGATGAAAAACCGCTGCCCCTTTTTGCCGTGGCGCAGGAGGTTCCCGGGCTTAAACTGCCGGCCGTCTGGCTGCCCCATACCATCCTTGGCATTTCGACTTCGGAGATCATCGTCGATACAGTGGCCAATGCTTTTGGCCCTTTTGCCGGTCAACTGTTTGTAGGCGATCAGGGGCAAAGCAAAATCGACCGGGTATTTCTGGAGAAAGTCAAAGGGGTCTGGCAAGGGGCGGCTTTTGCATTTCGCGAAGGGTTTCAATCCGGCGTCCTGCGCATGTGCTGGGGCAACGACGGCTCCATGTACGTCGGTCAAACCAACCGGGGCTGGGGATCTACCGGCAAAGACCCCTGGGGGCTGCAGCGCCTGGTGTGGACCGGCAAAGTGCCGTTCGAAATGAAGGCGGTGCACGCCATGCCCGATGGTTTTGAAATTGAGTTTACGCAAGCGGTGGACAAAGCAAGTGCGGCCGATCCGGACAACTACGAGATCACCGGATTCACGTATAAATACCATCCGGTTTATGGCAGCCCGGAGGTGAACCAAAAAACACATCTGGTGCATGCCGCCATCGTGGCCAAAGACGGCTTGTCCGTGCGGCTGGTTGCCGACAGCCTGCGGGAATACTATATCCATGAGATCAAAGCGAACGGGGTGCGCTCGTACCAGGATAACTTCCCTTTGTTACATCCGGTCGCCTACTATACTCTGAACCGGATCCCGGACGGCGACAAACTGGACGTTCCGCGACGGAAACCCAAGCCCGCCATGGAGCACATGGAACACGCCGCTGCAAAAACAAAAACTGCAACTACTACAAGGAACACAAGTGCTGCTGCGACAGCCGCCCCGGCAGGCAAACGCGTAACCCGCAAACCAGCCAACTGGACCGCCCTCGATCAAACCATCACGATCGGTACGCTTCCGGGCCTGAAGTACAACCGAACGTATATCACCCTGAAAACCGGCAGCCGCGTCAAATGGACGTTCAGCAATACAGACGATATGCCGCACAACCTGGTTATTGTAAAACCCGGAACTGCGGATGCTGTCGGCGCGGCCGGAGCAAGCCTCGGACTGAAAGGAGCGGAAATGGGCTATATCCCCAATTCGGCCAATGTGCTGTTCCATACCCGGCTGACCCCGCCCGGCGTCTCGGATTCGATTTACTTTATCGCCCCGGCGCCGGGGGACTATACCTTCGTCTGTACCGTTCCGGGGCATTCGCAGGTGATGCGGGGATTGCTGCGAATAACCAATTAACACGCATGTACTATGGTATCCCGAATACATACAGTTCAGGCGCAGACCGTAACACCGGAAGGTGTTGAAGTGCATAACGAAGCGCTGGTCCGGGAAGAGCCCCTGGAGATCCGGATCGGTCACGGGGCAGGCGACAACCGGCGGCAATTGTCCGTAGCCGTAACCATGCGCACGCCCGGCGACGACGAAGAACTGGCCACCGGATTTTTGTTTACAGAAGGTATCATTCAGGGAAACGAACAAATACTGGCGGTCAAATGGCTGGAAGAAAACACGCTTTCGGTGGAATTACAGCCAAAGGTATCGGTAGATGAAGCGCGACTTACCCGGCACCTGTTCACTTCCTCCAGTTGCGGTGTGTGCGGCAAGGCGTCGTTGGATGCGGTACATACCGTCAGTTGTTTTTATCCCGTTTCCGGGCACCCGGTCGTTTCTCCGGAGATCATCTGCTCGATGCCGGCCACACTGCGCGCTGCGCAAACTACCTTTGAATCTACCGGCGGTTTACATGCAGCCGGATTGTTCGATGCTGCCGGGCAGTTGCGGCTGATGCGGGAGGATATAGGCCGGCACAATGCCGTGGACAAAGTAATAGGCGCTGCGTTGCGCAGCGCCTATTACTTCCCATTACGGGATTATGTGATCCTGGTTAGCGGCCGCGCCGGCTTCGAGCTGGTGCAAAAAGCGGCTATGGCCGGAATTCCCGTTTTGGCTGCCGTCGGAGCCCCGTCCAGCCTGGCGTTGGAACTGGCCGAAGGCTCGGGCATGAGCCTGGTCGGTTTTTTACGCGGCAAGCGGTTCAATATTTACACCGGCGCCGAACGGATCAGGCCATTACCGGTATCTCAAAACCCGTAAGTAAACGCAATCCGGTATTGCCAGGGTTGCTCGTAAGAGTTGATATCATTGCCAATGTAGATATCGTACATGATGGCGATCTCTTGCCCCATACCGCCTTCGCCATTTGAAAAATTATAGCCAAGCCCCAGGTTTTGTGCAGGCCGGGTGCGGGTGCCTTTTTGATAGCCCGTGTTATCCACATAAGGATACTGGTCAGATACCATGCCCAGTTCGCCCTGGAAAAACAGCCCTTTGAAGATCCGGACCCGGGCAAACATGGCCAGTTCCAAATCGAACAGGTTGAATGTTTTTATCCCGGTGTATTTTTGGGAAGTGTACAAAATGGAAACCCGGGGGCCAACCGACAAGGGGCCTACGATTTTATAGCCCACCATCGGTGAAATGCCAAAACCAAATACGCTGTAGTTATTCCCGAAAAAATCCTGCCCGGCTGAAAAACCCAGGGATAGCCCGCCGCCGTACCAAAGGTGGTCCTTGAATTTGGAGTCGCCCTTCTTTTTTTTCTTTTTGGGCGTTGAAAATCCAATGCCGTAGTCGGAATAGGCCAGGCTGGATTGGGCATGCAGGGGAACAAGGAACAGCAAAACGGCAAAACAGGCAAGGAAAGTAGTTTTCAAGCGCAATCGTTTCATAATTAATTGTTTAATTTGTTCGAGTGATTTCCGGTATCAGGGCATAAACGTATAAACAGGTGAAAAGGCTTGGTGAAAAAGCGTCGGCATTTTGACGAAATTATCAATTTCTAAAAGTTGGTAAAGCGATTATAGTCTCTGTACCCTAATTTCGCCCTCCGAAACAAAATAAACCCACCTGACGAACGCAAAGAAACATTGTTTTTGTCTTTCCCCCCTGACAAATCTATTCCCTGTCCTATTTTCAAAAACCGGTGAGAACATTTCAGTATGAAGCAACCCCCAGGGAGGTTTTATACGTAGTGACATTTTATTTTTTCAAACCAAACCTGACATGCTGCAAAATTTACGGCTGTATTACCGGCTGATTGCTCTGGTTATACCTTTTTGCTTCCCCATCCTGGTAAATGCACAACTCTTTACCGGAGAACTCCAACAAGTTGACCCGCCTGCTGCGGTAAAGGATGTTTTGAATGAATGGCGCATTTTCCGCCTGAACGCCTCCGACATCAAAGCGTTCTTAAACAACTCTAAAGATTACACTCCGGTGACCCTCCAACTCGGCGGGCACTCCTGGAAACTGCAACTCCAGCCCAACCCGGTGCTTTCAGCCGGCTATACCCTGCAGGTTTCCACAAGTAAAGGGATTGAAACCCTTCGCCGTACAGACCAGCGGGCATTCAAGGGCTACGAGATGGGAGGCGGCGGCAAAGCCCGTTTAACCCTGGATGAAAACTTTATCCATGGCTATGTGGAAGAAAACGGCGAGCGCTACTATCTCGAACCCCTGTGGTACCACCAGCCAGACGCCGGGCGCGATCTCTTTCTGATGTACCCTGCCAGTGCCGTTCACTACGATCTGGAGGCAACTTGCGTGGAACTGGCTGCTGATGAATCCTTCAATGCCCCACAGATCCAGAAAATTCTGGACGACAAGTATGGCACACAAGAGTCCGTTCAGGCATGTTATGAATTGGAACTCGCAATCGCATCGGACAAGTCGATGTTTACCAAATATGGCTCCGTTACAGCGGTTGAAAACCACAATATTGGCGTTATAAACGACGTCGAAGGCGATTATACCGGGAACTTCAACCACGACATTGCCTTTGCGATTGTCACACAGTTCGTGGTAACCGGCACCGATCCCTGGACCAACTCTACCGATGCCGGAATTTTGTTGGGCTCCTTCCGAACCTGGGGTAACAACGGCAACTTTGGCGTGCCTTTCGATCTCGGGGAGCTATGGACCAACCGCGATTTTGATGGCCCGACAATTGGCATTGCTTATGTGGCAGGGCTCTGCGGATCCTTCAAATACCATTGCCTGCAGGATTTCAGCTCCAATGCACAGCTCCTGCGCTGCATGACCTCGCACGAGATCGGTCACAACTTTTCAGCATCACATGATCAGGGTGCCGGCGATTGCCCGCCCAACTATATCATGTGTCCTTTTGTGAGTACCAGCACTACCTGGAGCAGTACTTCTACCTCGGTGATCAGCGCATTTATTTCCTCCAAGATCAGCCCGAACTGCCTGGAACCCTGCGGCAGCAGCGGCCCGCCGCTGGTAGCTGATTTCGAATGGTCGCCCAACCCGGCCTGCGAAGACCAACCGGTACAGTTCACCGACCTTTCGTCCGGCACGATAACCGGCCACAACTGGACCTTCCCCGGCGGTTCGCCGCCCAGTTCAACGGCTGCCAACCCGACGGTTACCTGGGCCAATCCGGGCACCTACAACGTAAATCTGACCCTGAGCGGCGTGGGCGGACCGGTTTCGTTGATGAAATCTGTTGTTGTGAACCCCAAGCCGACTGCCGACTTCAATTATACCTACAACGATCTTACTTATTCCTTTACGAATACGGCAACAAATGCCACGGGGTTCGTCTGGGACTTTGGTGACGGCGGAGCCAGCACCGATCCCAATCCAACCTATACCTATGCACAGGCGGGTATCTATACCGTTGTCCTTACTGTAGAAAATGACTGCGGCACATCGTCTAAATCGCTGCTGATCAATACCGTGCCAATCGCCGCTTTTTCGGGAAGCCCGACTTCGGGATGCGCCCCGCTGGCCGTTCAGTTTACCAACGAATCTTCGTTGAACGCTTCCACTTTTGTCTGGCAGTTTCCGGGTGGGCAGCCAGCCTCCTCTAATGCACCCAATCCTATTGTGGTGTATCCCACTTCCGGCACCTATACGGTTACACTGACCGCATACAACGGCTCGGGCTCCAATTCTACAACTACGGCCAGTTACATAACCGTTCAGAACGTCCCCTCATCGAATTTCACCTATGCTGCAGACAGCCTTACCGTTACATTCACCAACTCATCGGTTGGCGCCAATACTTACAGCTGGGACTTTGGCGATGGCAATTCCAGTACGCAGACTTCGCCAGTTCATACGTATGCGACGGGTGGCACCTACACCGTAACCCTGACCTCGAGCAATGACTGTGGCACTACGACTTCCACGAAAACAGTCTCCCTGATCATTACGCCAACGGCCAGTTTCACGGCCAGCAGCACTTCCGGTTGCGGACCGCTCACAGTCAGTTTTACCAGCACATCTACCGGGAATCCCAACACCTATAACTGGGCCTTCCCGGGAGGAACACCGAATACCTCTACGCAAGCCAACCCTACGGTGACCTATAACAACCCCGGGACTTATACGGTTACCCTGACAGTCAGTAACAATGCCGGCACCAACTCTGCCACCCTGAACAACTACATCACGGTAAATACGACGCCAACGGCCGGATTTAGCAGCTCGACAAACGGCGCCACCGCAACGTTTACCAATTCCTCTGCCGGAGCAGTCTCCTACGCCTGGAATTTTGGCGACGGCCAAACCAGTACCGCTGCCAGCCCACAACATACCTACACCAACGACGGGACCTACCCGGTCACCCTGATCGCCACGAATCCCTGTGGATCAGATACGCTGGCGCAGACCGTTACGATCATTACCCCGCCGACAGCAGGATTTACCGCATCCCCGCTGAGCGGCTGCGGGCCGCTGACGGTACAGTTTACGAACAGCTCTTCGGCCAATGCAACCGGCTTTGCCTGGTCGTTCCCGGGAGGAACCCCGGCCAGCAGCAC
>CAYVDV010000052.1:10252-17246 GCA_964450465.1 uncultured Saprospiraceae bacterium | reverse complement strand
TGAAACCCTGTACCCGATCCTGCAGCAACATTTTTACAGAAGTCTGAAACGCCCCTTGCCGTACGACAGGATCGAAGGGCTGGAATTGGTAGACAAAGTAATTGAAATTGACCAGAGCCCGATCGGCCGTACGCCGCGCTCCAATCCGGCCACATACACGAATGTTTTTGGCGATATCCGCAAGTTATTTGCCGATACCCCCGAAGCCAAGATCCGTGGCTATGCCCCCGGGCGTTTCTCGTTCAATGTAAAAGGCGGACGCTGCGAGGTATGCGAGGGCGGCGGTATGCGGGTCATTGAAATGAACTTTCTTCCCGATGTGGCGGTGCCCTGCGAACGCTGTATGGGCCGGCGCTACAACCGGGAAACGCTGGAAGTATTGTACAAGGGTAAAAGCATCAGTGACGTGCTCGATATGACAATCGACGAAGCGGCAGCCTTCTTCGAACCGATACCAACCATCTTCCGGAAACTGAAAACCCTGCGGGATGTCGGCCTGGGCTATATCACCCTCGGTCAGCAGGCTACCACCCTCAGCGGTGGCGAGGCGCAGCGCGTCAAACTCGCCGAGGAACTCAGCAAGAAAGATACCGGCCGCACCATCTACATCCTCGACGAGCCAACCACCGGACTCCACTTCGAGGACATCCGCCACCTGCTGGCCGTCTTGAACAAGCTTGTGGAAAAAGGCAACACTGTCGTCGTGATCGAGCACAACCTCGATGTGATCAAAATGGCTGACCACATCGTCGATATCGGCCCGGAAGGCGGTGCAGGAGGCGGGACGATCGTTTGCGCAGGCACACCGGAAGAAGTTGCGCAGGTGGAATCGAGCTGGACGGGGCAGTTTCTGAAGAACGAACTGAATTGAAACCTTCCAACCCGAAACCCCGGATGCCGGGCGCGGCGCTAGACGACCTGTTCGCTGATCTTGCCGAAGCGGCGTTCACGGCGCTGGTAGCTCAGGATGGCTTCAAAAAGCTCCTTCCGGCCAAAATCCGGCCAGAATACCGGCGTGAAATACAGCTCGGTGTAGGCGATTTGCCAGAGGAGGAAGTTGGAGATCCGGGTTTCACCGCTGGTGCGGATCAACAGTTCGGGGTCGGGAATGCCGCTGGTGCTCAGAGCGCCTTCAAAGGCTTTCTCGTCAATATCCTGCGGTTGAAGCTGGCCCCGGGCCGCCTGTTCTGCGAGTTGACGGGTGGCGCGGAGTATCTCCCATTTGGCGGAGTAGTTGAGCGCCAGCACCAGGGTGAGCCCCTTGTTATCGCGGGTTTTTTCGATACCCTCTATCAGGGCGGCATAGCTGGCTTTCGGTAGCGCTTCCAGGTCGCCGATAGCGGTCAGTCGCACACCGTTTTTATTCAGGTCGCGGATCTCGCCCCGGATCGTTTCCACCAAAAGACTCATTAGCGCAGTTACTTCAGCAGGGGGGCGGCTCCAGTTTTCCGTACTGAACGCATATAATGTCAGGTATTTCACCCCGATTTCTCCGGCCGCTTCCGTTACTTCGCGCACACTTTTCACGCCGCTTCGGTGCCCCAATACCCGGGGCATGCCTTTTTGTTTGGCCCATCGGCCATTCCCGTCCATGATAATGGCAATATGGCGGGGTACTTTATCCGGGATAATCAGCGATTTCAGGTCAGTCATAGGCGCTCATTGCGCCCCTCAAAGGAGGGCATTGAAATAAAAAGCCAGCAAAAGTACAGAATAACACGCGCAAAGGCGTCAATTTGCCGTCAAACTTACGGTTGATTTCGACCTTTAACCGCTCCGAAATCCCAGGATGTTAAAATTTCAAGTCCCGGAAAGTCCGAACTCCGGGAATGACAGCATCCGATTCTGTAGTTTTGCGGCGAAAAACACAAACCCCAAGGCTTTTTTTACAGAGATATCAGCTCCGCCTTCCCCGGAGATGATACCTCAAAACTCGGAACTCAAAACTCAAAACTTTATAATGGATCCGCTCCTCCGCCAACGCTATAACGCTGCTTTTACCCAGGAAAAATACCAGGCCTTCCTGCAATCAATGAATACTGAATTTGGCGAACCCGTATCGTTTCGCGTTTCCGAAACGCCGGTTTTTGTCCCTAAAGCCCTCAAGAAAAAAATCCTGCAGGGGGTGAACGATATCTCCGAAGTTTTGATCCGTCCCGATTTCCGGGCGATGAGCGAGGCGGCGATCCCCCCGCATCTGCGGGTGCCCAATGAAAATCCGCACCCGTATTTTATTCAGCTGGACTTTGGCATCTGCCGCGATGCCGATGGCAAACTCACCCCGCAGCTCATTGAGTTGCAGGGATTCCCTTCGCTGTATTTCTACCAGCACCTCCTGGCGCAGGGCTATCGCAAGCATTTCGATATTCCCGAAGATTATCATCACCTGTTCGGTGGTATCGACCGGAAAGAATACCTCGAATTGTTGCGCCACGTGATCATCGGTGATTCCCATCCGGAAAACGTCGTATTGCTTGAGGTGGAGCCGGAAAAACAAAACACCCGCATTGACTTTTGGGGCGGGCGCAAATACCTGGGCATAAAGGTGCTTTGTTTGAGCAAGGTAAAGCGCGAGGGCCGGGACCTGTATTATCTGGACGAATTCGGCCGCAAAGTGGCCATTGAGCGCATCTACAACCGGATCATTTTTGACGAACTCGAAAAACGCGCCGACCTGCCCCGGGAATGGGATATGTTCGAAGAAGTCAATGCCGAATGGGTCGGGCATCCCAACTGGTTTTTCCGTATATCCAAACACACCTTGCCCTATCTCCAATCCGAGTTTGTGCCGGAAACGCATTTCCTCAGCGAACTGAAATCCGTTCCGGCCGACCTGGAGAACTGGGTGCTCAAGCCCCTGTACTCTTTTTCCGGACAGGGCGTAAAGGTCAATATCACCCGGGAAGACCTGGAATCGGTGGACGATCCCGCGAACTTCATCCTCCAGCGCAAAGTGGAATATGTGGCCGCTATTGAAACACCGATCCCGGACGAACCGGCCAAATGCGAGATCCGGATGATGATGCTATGGGATAAAAACTGGGAAAAACCCCGGCTGGTGAACAATCTCGTGCGGATGAGCAAAGGCGAGATGGTCGGAGTCCGGTACAATATGGGAAAAGAATGGGTGGGCTCGAGCGTGGGCTTTTTTGAACCCTGAACCTATGCATGCATACAAAAGGTTTGTTTGCCGATTTTTGCACCTTCAAATCAATTAAAACGCCACGGTAATGACAAAAACGATTGCGGGCTTTTCCAGGCTGAGCAAGCGCCAGAAGATCGAATGGCTGGCGAACAACTTTTTCCAGGAGCCCGCGACAGCAGAAGCGGCGCTGATCGCCTGG
The DNA here is from genome assembly GCA_964450465.1 of uncultured Saprospiraceae bacterium. Lineage (GTDB taxonomy): Bacteria > Bacteroidota > Bacteroidia > Chitinophagales > Saprospiraceae > M3007. The sequence continues at coordinate 13,902 of CAYVDV010000052.1, read as the reverse complement.
CACCGGCCCGATGAGCAACAGCAAAAGATCATCGACGGGTTCACCGAAAATGCGCTCAGCAACTATACCCTGCCCTTCAGCGTAGCCCCCAACTTTATGATCAACGGCAAAGTATATGCCGTGCCCATGGTCATTGAGGAAAGCAGTGTGGTGGCTGCGGCCTCCAGCGCCGCTAAATTCTGGCTCGACCGGGGCGGTTTTCACGCCGAAGTACTCGGCACGGTCAAACTCGGGCAGGTGCATTTCCGCTGGGGCGGAAATCCCGAACACCTGCACAGTCTGTTCCCCGAGATCAAAGCCTATCTGATCGATTCCTGCGAAGACCTCACGGCCAACATGCGCCAGCGGGGCGGCGGCTTGCGGGATATCGAATTCCACGACTTTACCCATCTTGAGCCCGATTATTACCAGCTGCGGGCCTCCTTTGAGACCTGCGACAGCATGGGCGCCAACTTTATTAATTCCGTGCTGGAGCGCTTTGGCGATCAACTCGAACACTTTATCGAGACCACGCCCCGGCTCAGCGATCAGGAGCGCGACGTGGAGGTGGTGATGTGCATTCTGTCCAACTATACCCCAGACTGCCTGGTACGCGCCTGGGTGGAATGCCCGGAGGCCGAACTCGAAGGCCTGGCCCGCGATGCCGGTCTGCCCGGACACGCCGCTGTCGACCGTATTTGCACCGCCGTGCGCATTGCAGAGATTGACCCTTACCGGGCAACAACCCACAACAAGGGGATTTTCAACGGCATCGATGCCGTAGTGCTGGCCACCGGCAACGACTTCCGCGCCGTGGAAGCCTGCGGGCATACCTATGCCTGCCGGAGCGGACAATACCGCAGTCTGAGCCGCGCCTGGGTTGCAAACGGCCTGTTCCGTTTTGAACTTGAAATTCCCCTGCCTATTGGTACCGTAGGTGGCCTCACCGCCCTGCATCCGCTGGCCAAACAAGCCCTCGAAATGCTTGGAAATCCCTCGGCACCCGAACTTATGATGATCGTGGCAGCAGTCGGGCTGGCGCAAAACTTTGCCGCCGTGCGCTCACTCGTTACCACCGGCATTCAGCAGGGCCACATGAAAATGCACCTGACCAACATTCTTAATCACCTCGGCGCCTCCGATGCTGAAGCGGAGGCGGCTCAGGCGTACTTTTGTCAGCAAACGGTGAGTTTCAGCGCCGTACGGACATTCTTGGAAGAGCGCAGAAAGGTAAAATGAAAATGAGGCGGCGACGGGCAGTCACCACCTCATTCAGGACAGATAAACAATAGATCCGGCTTCAGGATCACTCCTGTTTACCGTACAAACAGCATTTCGCGGTATTTCACCAGCGGCCAGTATTGATCATCCACCAAACCTTCGAGGGTATCCACTGCATCGCGGATGATCTCCATTTGCGGCTTTACCTCGTTGCATAGCAGATGCGCCTCTTCGTGCAGGTCGGCGGCGTGATGCGCTTTTTCAAATGCGCGGTGCATGGCCTCCAGCGCTGTTTTGACCACAGCCACTTTTTCCACGATCTGGGTCAGCGTGTCTTTTTGATACCCCACGGCGTTGTCCATACCGAGCTCTTTCATCGATGCGATGTTCTCGGCCAGTTCGGTTTGGTACCGGATCACGGCCGGCATGATCGAGGAATTGACCAGCTCGTCGAGGGTTTTAGCCTCGATATCCAGTTTGGTGCAGTAGGCGTGCAGTTGTACCCGCAGGAAAGCTTCCAGTTCTTTTTTGTTCAGGATGCCCGATTTGCCGTAGAAGTCCTGGGCTTCCTTGCTGCGAAGCGCTTCCAGGGCGGCCGGTGTGTTCGTGTGGTTGGACAATCCGCGGCGGGCCGCTTCTTCCTTCCACTCGTCCGAGTAGTTATTGCCTTCAAAGAGGATCGGCTTCGACTTGCGGATGTAGTTTTTCAGCACCATCAGGATCGCTTCTTCTTTCTCGGTGCCCTTGGCCATAAGCTTATCGACATCGCTCTTGAACTCGATCAACTGCAGCCCCATCATGGTGTTCATGACCGTCATCGGGCCGGCGCAGTTTTGCGAGGAGCCGACGGCGCGGATCTCGAATTTATTGCCGGTAAAGGCGAAGGGGGAGGTCCGGTTGCGGTCCGTATTGTCGAGTTCGAGGTTGGGAAGTTTGCTGATCAGATCGATAGCGCGTTGCACGGCGGCGTCGTCGGTTTTTTTGCCGTTGGCGATCTGGCCCAGCAGTTTGGTCAGGGCTTCGCCGATAAACACCGAGATAATTGCAGGCGGCGCTTCGTTGGCGCCCAGGCGGTGGTCATTGCCCGCATGGGCGATGCTGGCGCGCAGAATATCCGCGTGCTTATACACGGCCATGATCGTATTGACAAAAAAGGTCAGGAAGCGCAGGTTCCGGCTGGGGGTATTGCCCGGCGCCAGGAGGTTGACCCCGGTGTTGGCGCCCATGCTCCAGTTGTTGTGTTTACCCGAGCCGTTGATCCCGGCAAAGGGCTTTTCGTGCAACAGTACGCGCAGTTTGTGGCGGCGGGCAACGCGCTCCATCACGTCCATGAGCAATTGGTTGTGATCGACGGCTACGTTGATCTCTTCAAATACCGGCGCCACTTCGTATTGCGCCGGCGCCACCTCGTTGTGCCGCGTGCGAACGGGTATGCCGAGTTTGTGGCATTCGGTCTCCAGGTCGCGCATAAACAGATACACCCGCTCCGGAATAGAACCAAAGTAATGGTCTTCCAATTGCTGGTTCTTGGTTGCCGGGCGGCCCAACAGCGTGCGGCCCGAAAGAACCAGGTCCGGGCGGGCATTGTACAAGGCGTCGTCGATGACAAAATACTCCTGCTCCCAGCCCAGGGTTGCGGTCACTTTGGTCACCTTGGGGTCGAAGAATTGGCAAACGGGCACCGCGGCATTCTCCAGGAAGGTCTGCGAGCGCAGCAGGGGCAGCTTATAGTCCTGCGCCTGGCCGTCGAAGGTGACAAAAATGGTGGGAATACAAAGTGTTTTACCCTCACCCACTTCAATGATAAAAGCCGGGCTGCTCGGGTCCCACACCGTATAACCGCGCGCTTCAAAGGTGCTGCGCATGCCGCCGGAGGGGAAAGAGGATCCATCGGGCTCCTGCTGTACCAGCGCCGCGCCGGTGAACTCCTCGATCACGCGCCCGTCGTGGGTCATCGTAAAGAAGGAGTCGTGCTTTTCGGCTGTTTTGCCGGTCAGCGGCTGAAACCAGTGGGCAAAGTGGGTACATTTTTTTTCCTGCGCCCATTCCTTCATGCCGGCGGCAATGACATCGGCCAGTTCGCGGGTGAGCTTTTGGTGGCTTTGGATCGCAGCCTTTACGCTCAGGTAGGCGTTTTCCGGCAAAAACCGCTTCATGGCCTCGTCGCCAAATACATTTTCGCCAAAATAGGAGGCGATGTTGGTGGGCCTGCTTTCGACAAGTTCCGCCGGCAACGGATCCAGACGGTTTTCAATGGTTTGCAATGCGTTGAAACGAGTGAGAGACATATTTTAAGTTTTGAGTTTCGAGTTTCGAGTTTTGAGTTTCGAGTTTTGAGTTGTCATCTTCAGAAAAGAGGAGAGGACACTTCAATTTTAAAAGACAATGAACTTTATGCCCGGGACAGGAGCTTGTCCCGGATGGTTCATTATGCAGAAGTAATTGAAACT
>CAYVDV010000052.1:8392-10152 GCA_964450465.1 uncultured Saprospiraceae bacterium | reverse complement strand
TGCCCGGGACAGGAGCTTGTCCCGGATGGTTCATTATGCAGAAGTAATTGAAACTACCACTTTATTGGCCATTATGTACTTGTGCTGGCGGAATAGGACTAAGAGGTATTTGGTAAGACGAGATGGTGCCTAAAACAAAATTTGGCTTAAAGAGAGAAGGCGAAAATTGGGCCAACTTGAGATTAACAGGTTGTTTTCAGCGAAAAACGGGTTTTGGTATTCGAATAAAGTGCAATTTTTTCGCCATTTTTAGTTTGGTCGTGCAAAAGTACAGTTGTTTTCAGCGAAAAAAGCGTTTTTTATTGAAAAAAATTTTTAGCGCAGCAAGCGTTTTATGTTTTCAAATATTTGATTAAAAAATAAATATATAAAATAACATTTTGAATTGTTGTGGGGTGTGTCAATAAAAAAGTGGCCTGCAAATCTGCAAGGCCACTTTATTTGCCGTTGGGGACCGGCAAACCTTTTTTATATCGCGGAGTGGAGGGGCGCTTACCGGTTAATCCACCAGCATCGCCTTCCGGTCCAGCTCCTGCTGGACGATACCTTCGGGCAATTCACGGAATTCGTACTGCTGGTTGCGCAGGCGCGGTTCGAAGCCCGCTTCCTGGATGGCGCGCTGGATACCGTCGGCGGTAAAGCGGAAACGGGCGCCGGCGGCGGACACCACGTTTTCCTCGATCATGATGCTCCCGAAATCGTTGGCGCCGGCATGCAGACATACCTGGGCGACCTGTTTGCCCACGGTAAGCCAGGAAGCCTGGATATTGACGATATTGGGCAGCATGATCCTGCTCATGGCGATCATGCGCACGTATTCGTCGCCGGTGACGGCGTTGCGGGCGCGCTTGAGTTTTTTCAGGATGGTGTCTTCATCCTGGAACGGCCAGGGAATAAAGGCCAGAAAGCCCTTGGCGTCGGCGGGTTTTTCCGATTGCACCTGCCGGATAGCGGCAAAGTGTTCCATGCGTTCCTGATTGGTCTCAATGTGCCCGAACATCATGGTGGCGGAGGTGGTGAGGCGCAGCTGGTGGGCGGCGCGCATGACATCGAGCCATTCTTCGCCGCCGCACTTGCCTTTGGAGATCAGGCGGCGGACCCGGTCGCTCAGGATCTCGGCGCCGGCGCCGGGCAAGGAGTCGAGACCGGCTTCCTTCAGGGTTTTGAGCACTTCGTAGTGGCTCAGGCCGTCGAGCTTGCTGATATGGGCGATCTCGGGCGGTCCCAGTGCATGCAGTTTCAGGCTGGGGTAGAGTTCCTTTAGTTTCCGGAACAGGTCGGCGTAAAACTGCAGGCCCAGGTCGGGGTGGTGCCCGCCCTGCAGGAGCAGTTGTTCGCCGCCGAAGGCAAAGGTTTCTTCGATCTTTTGCTTGTACTCTTCGATGCTGGTGACATACGATTCCGTATGTCCCGGCCGGCGATAAAAGTTACAGAACTTGCAATTGGCCACACACACATTCGTGGTGTTGGAGTTCCGGTCGATTATCCAGGTGACGATATTGCCCGGTACATGGCGCCGGCGCATTTGGTTTCCCACGTACATGAGTTCGGCGGTGGCGGCATTTTCAAATAAAAAAACGCCCTCTTCCGGACTAAGCCATTCGAGTTGTAACGCGCGGTGGAGTAGTTCCTCTATCTGTTGCATACTTTTCAATCTTGTGGGTTTCCAAGCAGAAACCCTGAAGAAACAAAGGTAGGGCGAGTAAGTTGGATGGCAAACGGAACTTTATGTGGAAGCGGGCGGTTTTACCGCAAATCTT
>CAYVDV010000052.1:0-8292 GCA_964450465.1 uncultured Saprospiraceae bacterium | reverse complement strand
GCCTTTCTATGTTGACAAAAACGAAAACTGAAACCCGCTGGCAGCGCTGGCGCCGGGTGTTGCGCCAGGCCATAAATGGCGAGGAACAGGATTTCACCACAGGCAGTATTGACCGGGCAATTGTGTTGCTGTCGATACCCATGATCCTGGAAATGGCCATGGAGTCCTTGTTTGCCGTCGTGGATGCCTTTTTCGTGGCCCGCGTGGGTAATGAGGCGGTCGCGACGGTTGGGCTGACCGAATCGGTTCTGACGCTGATCTACTCCATTGCGATCGGCCTAAGCGCAGCAGCCACCGCCGTGGTGGCGCGTCGCGTCGGCGAGGGCAACCGGAGGGCCGCGGCGGTGGCCGGGGCCCAAACAATCCTGATTGCGCTCGTCCTGTCGCTGCTGATCGCCGTGCCGGGCTTTTTCTATGCCAAAGACATTTTACTGCTCATGGCCAAGGATGGCAGGGTGGCTGCTACGGGCGAACATTTCACCCGCCTGCTGCTCACGGCCAACCTGCCTATCCTGCTCCTGTGGATGCTCAACGGCATTTTTCGCGGTGCGGGCGATGCCGCCACAGCCATGCGGGCGCTCTGGATCGCCAACGGCGTCAACCTGCTGCTCGATCCCCTGCTGATATTCGGTATCGGGCCGTTCCCCGAACTGGGCGTTTTGGGCGCCGGCGTGGCCACCACCATCGGCCGCTCCACCGGGGTGATCTATCAGCTGTGGCAATTGTTCGGCGTGGGGCGCATTCTGCGCCTGCACCTGCGGTTCCTGCGCCCGCGCTGGGAGATTATCCGCCGGCTGCTGGCCATCGCCTCCGGCAGTACCGGGCAATACCTGATCGCCTCGGCCAGCTGGATCTTTTTGATTTATATCCTCGGCCAGATCAGCACCCAGGTCACGGCAGGTTACACCATTGCCATCCGGATCATCATCTTCACCATACTGCCTTCCTGGGGCATGTCGAACGCCGCTGCCACCCTGGTCGGCCAGAATCTCGGTGCCGGGCATCCCGACCGGGCCGAAAAATCGGCCTGGCGTGCCGGTTTTTTCAACATGATCTTTATGGCCAGCGTGGGTATCATTTACCTCAGCGGCGCGCCTTTTTTTATCGGATTGTTCACGCAGGATCCGGAAACATTGCAGGCGGGGTCAATGGCCCTGCGGATCATCTCTGCGGGCTATGTTTTTTACGGCTACGGCATGATCCTCTCGCAGGCCATTAACGGCGCCGGCGATACCCGTACACCCACACTTATCAACTTTGTTTGCTGTTGGCTCATTGAAATGCCGCTGGCCTGGTGGCTGGCCCTGCGGCTGGGCTGGGGGCAGGCCGGGGTGTACTATACGATCGTGATTGCCGAATCCGTGCTTGCACTCCTGGCGATCTGGGTATTCCGGCGGGGAAAATGGAAGACAGTGACGGTTTAGGAAAAATTCCGCCCGCAACATCCGGCATTCTGCGGGCAGCCCTATCTTTACCCCATGCGAATAATCCGTCTGTTCTCCGTTTTTCTTTTGGGCATCACCCTGTCGTGCAGCAACGCCTGCACCAGCGATGCCGATGCATCAAAAAAACGCTACGAAAAGATCTCAACGGCGTATTGCGAATGCACAGCCCAACTGGCCGAACTCAACCGGCAGGCGCAAAAAGCAGATCCGTCCCAGCTCAACGATTATTTCCAAAAAATGCAGACCGAATACACCAGGGCCAAGGAATGCACCGCTACGATAATCGGACACTACGGACACCTCAACGCCGCCGAACTGGACTCGGTAAATATTTTCCTCAAAACACGCTGCCCCGACCTGGCCGACAAACCCGAACAACTCCAGGAGTTCCTGGGAGAATAAGGTCCCCCCTCCTCATAATGACCTCCAATGCTCATAATGACCCATTTAATGACTCATAATGACCTCCATGACTTCCAATGACCCATTTAATGACTCATAATGACTTCCAATGACCTCCAATGACCCTCATAATGACCTCCAATGACTCATAATGACCTCCAATGACCCTTAACACCCCCAACAACCTCTAATGACTACAATACAATGGCAATCATCGCGCTTGAAGGAATGAAGTTTCACGCCCGGCACGGGGTGTACGACGCTGAGCAATTGGTCGGTACTGACTATATGGTGGATGTGTATATCCAGACCGTAATCACCGGTGCGGCTGCAGCGGACCAGGTAGAGGCCACGATAAATTATGAGTCCGTCTATCAGATTTGCAAAACGGAGATGAGCCAGCCCCGAAAGCTCCTGGAAACCGTTGTCAACGGTATTTTCCAGCGCATGAAAAAACAGTTTCCCAATATGATGGCGCTGAAGGTGCGGGTGCGCAAACTGAATCCGCCGTTGGGCGGCCAGGTGGCTGCGGCCTGGGTGGAGGAAGATCAGGTGTTCATGCAACAGTGTCCGCGCTGCAACAAACCGTATATCAGTTACAGCCCCGACGACTGCTGGGAGCATTTTCCGAACCTGCATCCGGCCACCAAGGAGACCTTGTTGCGGCAGTTCGGCGGCAAATGCCTGTGCGACAATTGCCTGAAATTTTACGCGGGCTAGTGGCTTGGCCACCAGCGCTCGGCTCCCGAATGCTTTTTGCTTTACGATTCCTCCACGCCGCTCATCAGTTCGCAGCTGGTGAGGACAGTCTCGCCGTCGTCCGACAGGTTTTCGAGCCGCAGCGGCGCAATGGTGTTAAGCGTTCCGACGCCAGCGGGCATTTCGATTTTGATATAATTGTCGGTAAATCCGCTGATCAGCGCGGGGTCTTTGTGTTGTTCGAACAGCACAGGGCGTACGCTGCCCAGATGTTGGCGGTAAAATTCGCGGCGTTTCATTTCCGAAAGACCCCGCAGCGCCTGGTTGCGGCGGCGGCGCTCCTCCATGGGCACGGCGCCGGGCATTTCCGCCGCCGGCGTGTTGGCCCGTTCGGAGTAAGTGAATACGTGCAGGTACGAAACATCCAGCGTTTGCAGGAAACGGTACGTTTCGAGAAAGTCCTCCTCCGTTTCGCCCGGGAAACCCACGATCACGTCGCAGCCGATACAGGCGTGCGGCATGAGGCGCTTGATGGTAGCCACGCGTTCGGCATATAATTCGCGGCGGTAGCGGCGGCGCATGTCGCGCAGTTGCTTGTCGTTGCCCGATTGCAGCGGTACGTGGAAATGCGGCATAAAACGCCGGCTTTGGGCAACAAAGGCGATAATTTCGTCGGTAAGCAGGTTGGGTTCGATGCTGCTGATGCGGAAGCGGGCGATATCCACCTGCTCGTCAAGGGCCCGGATGAGGTCGATGAACAAGGCTTCTTTTTTCGGCCGCTCGCCCTCGATGACGGCGGTGCCGTTGCCAAAGTCACCGAGGTTAACCCCTGTAAGCACGATCTCCTGCGCTCCTTGTGCGGCGATATTCCGGGCGTTTTCCACGGCGCTTTCCACCGTATCCGAACGGCTGGCGCCCCGCGCCATCGGTATGGTGCAAAACGAACATTTATAGTCGCAACCGTCCTGTACTTTCAGGAACGAGCGCGTGCGGTCGCCAAAGGAAAAAGAGGCGCTGAAGGTATTGACATCGCGGACCTCCCCGGCGTGCACCATACCCTTGCCCTGGGCTTTGGACAGGTCGTCGATATAGTCCAGAATGCGGAATTTTTCCCCGGCGCCCAGCACCAGATCAACGCCCGGAATACCGGCGATCTCCTCCGGCTTCAGCTGGGCGTAACAGCCGGTAACCACCACGAAAGCGCCGGGCTGGCGGCGCAGGGCCTGGCGGACGATCTTTTTGCACTCCTTATCGGCCTGCTCTGTTACCGAGCAGGTATTGATGACATAAATATCGGCGCCCTCGTCGAAACGCACGGGCCAGTAGCCCTGGTCTTCAAAGAGCCGGGACAGGGCGGAAGTTTCCGAATAATTCAGCTTGCAGCCGAGGGTGTGAAAGGCAACAGTTCGTGGCGTGGCCATTTTTGAATTCCCGCAGGGATTGATGAAAAGGCCGCAAAGTTACGGGTTTTTAAGTTTTGAGATGGCTTACTAATGATGATCGGGGTGTGCATTCACTCGGGCCCCTCAATCTCCGCGATCTTCTTCAGCAGCCAGTTTTTCGGCATGGAGTAGGACGTTTCGCTGACGCGGCGGCGAAGGTCCGCAATGGATTTTTTATCCGAAGCGGTGATCGTGGTCAGTTTTTTCACCAGGTTGAGGAAGTTGTTGTATTCGCGTTTGAGATTTTTGGAGATGACTTTATTGCGGCGCAGAAAGATCCGGAAGCTGTCGATAAGGGAGTCCAGCGCCAGGTATTCGCCCTGTTCGTAGTAGGTGCGCAGCAGGATGGATTTGGCGCCGAGGGCATATACTACGTCGCTGTATTCCACATCGCGGAGGTACTCGATCACTTTTTCATAGTTTTTTTGATAAAAATAGACGTAGGCGAGGTTAAACATCCGGGCGTTTTCCCGGATCCGCGCGGGCAGGTAGCCGGCATATTGCCGGATAAACTGTTCGGTCCATTCGTATTCGCCGGCGCCCAGGCTTACGGTGATGAAATTCTTGAACACGGCTTCGGGCAGTTGTCCGTCTTCCAGCAGGATTTCCTGTTCCACCATGCTTTTGATAATACCGAAATAGCGGTAGTAGTAGGCGGTTTTTCCCTGATTGATCTTGAGGGCGCAATAATTTTGGGCAATGAAATAGCATTCGCGGCGATCATTGCGGATGAGGTCGCCGGCGAATTGTTCGAGGTCATGCAGGAGTTCGTCGAAATGCGTCTCGTTCTCCGAATCGGTGAAGCTGACAATGACCTTCCGGTAAATGCGGATCAGGGGGACGGCATGAAAACGCTCGTCCGCGAGGTAGTCCCAGAAACCGGGCACGACCGGCACTTCCCGTTCGGTGACGCGGAAGCCGCGATAAAGCAGCCAGGCAATGTACAAGCGCAGTTTTTGGGCCAGGTAGAAACATTCGAGGTAGAAGTCGGCGGCAACGAGTTTTTCGGTATAGCCGGTGGTGGCCACCATTTTGGATGCGCGGTTGAAGATATTCCAGTGTTGGCGGAACTGTACGTAATAGTAATCGGTGGATCGCCCTTCGCTTTTTTCCAGCAGTTTCTCTATTTGCCGTTCGGCGCCGGCCAGGTGTTTGGGCAGGTCATATTGTTCGAGCGCTTTTTGCAGGTCCAGGGCTTCGGTGAGCGGATCTTGTTGCCGGAGTTCTTCCACCAGAAAGCGCTGGGCCAGGCGGGTAAGGTCGGAGGCGAGGCGGCGGAGCTGCGCATCGTCGAAGGCTTGTTTGGGGTACAGGGCCTTCCAAACCGCAGGTTTATCCAGTCGGGCGAGGGCATCGTCCCCTTCCCGCAGCGCTTCATTGATCAGTTCAAACAAACGGATCACATCCTCCTGGTCATTGAAATATGGAGACTGGAGGAACTTGCGGAAGCGGTTGAGCTCGTACCTGGAAAAGGTTTGCAACAGGGTGTGCAGCTTGTCGCTGAACATGGAGTAGTCTGGATTTTTTTAAAATACCGGGAATTTTAAAATTTTGAAAATCAAATTTTTAACAAAAATGATCAACTTTTTTTTCTCCGGCAAGTTATGCAAAATGTCCTTTGATATTCCGCATTAAAATCCAATCTTTGTAACGTAAAATAATCTGTTTACTGAACCTGGCTTATGCGTCGGACACAATTACTGCTTCAAAAGTTTGCCGGCTCCGTTCAGGGGCTTTGTGTTGGCGGGTGTTTGCTGGCATTGCTGGCGGTGGCTTCCCGTACGGATGCACAGTGCAACCGGGTGGGCTGGGTTGCTGCGGTCACGCCCGGATGCGGCGCCAAGATCATCGACCTGAACAACGGCGAACTGCTGAAAGCGGTGAGCGGCGCCGAAAACCTCACAGGCGGGAAAACCATCCGTTTCGGCTCGGTACCGGCTGTGGTGCCCCCGGGTTGTTCCTCTGACGGGCTCAAGACAATAGCGCTCACGTGCATTTCCGATACCCTGCCCTGTGTGGCCAATTTCGGCTATGCCGTCAATCCGCAGAATGCCTATCGCTTTTCCTTTGAAGCCGATATTTACGACCCTGCCGTGCAATTTTGCACCTGGACTTTTGGCGATGGCGCCACTGCATCGGGGTATTCGGTGCAGCATACGTTTGCGCACGAAGGATATTTCAATATTTGCCTGACGGTGACGGATGTGTACGGTTGTTCCACCCAAAAGTGCCGCAGCATTTTCGTAAGCGATCAGAATCCCAACTGGTGCGGATACGATGTGGAAATTACGGCCGTGGGAACCAAACTGTTTGGCCGCCTGGTCCCGGTAGGCGTTGATCCCGGGACGATCAAGTCCGTCAAATGGTTCGACAACAAGACGAACGCCATTCTGGCGGAAACCCCCGAGTTTACGGCAACCCTTCCGGGCGAAGGCATTTACTATATCTGCGCGCAGTACGATATTGCGAGTATAGACGACAATTCCATTTGTACCACCACCCGCTGCCAGGGGCTCACCGTGGCGCCGTCCAGTTGTGTGAATCCTGCCATGGTCAATACGGCGGCGATATGTCCCTCCTTTTTTGTCCCGGTGTGCGGCTGCAACGGTGTGACCTATATCAATGAGTGTGCAGCCATGGCGGCCGGCGTGTCCAAATGGTGGGCCGGCGAGTGCGGCGTGCCTTCTGCGGGTACCTGCGGGACCGATATCGACGTAGAGGTGGTGACCGGCAGCCCGTCGTCAGGTTATCTCATGCGCTTCCACAACCTGGCCAGCGGCGATTACACGGCAGTTCAGCTGGATTTTGGCGACGGCAGTCCGCTGTGGCACGGCAACCCCGGCGATACCATTTGCGAGCATCACTACCCCCACGGCGGGGTTTTCCGCACCAACCTGACAGTCTGGAAAGCCAACAACTGCGTGTCTTCCCTGAGTAAACTGGTGGTGACCGATGCGTACAACATGAGCGCCGATAATATTCCGGCGGGTACCGACTATGTCATGCCCGGCGATGCGAATGGCGATAAAAAGGCCAATGTATATGACCTGCTCCATCTGGGTCTTGGCTTTTCCGCTACCGGTGCACCGCGGCCTTTCTCCACCACCGCCTGGGTCCCGCAGTTCGCCCCCAACTGGGATAATGCTACCCTTGCCGGTATCAATTTCAAACATATCGACTGCGATGGCAACGGCGTAATCAACGATTTTGACCGGAATGCCATCGAGCAGCACTATTCCCCGATTGACACCGGCGTAGTGGTATGCAGTGATGACGCCCCAAAAGTATGGGTCCGCTTTCCTGTCGATACCGCTGTCGTTACACCCAACGCGCCCTACCCGCTGCAGATCAATGCCGATATCATGGTGGGCAGCCCTTATAAACCGGTGTTTAACTTGTATGGGCTGGCATTTGCCCTGCGGTATCCGGAATATATCAACCACGACCCTGAAATTTACTATAGTTCCAACTCCTTCTTTGGCTTCCCGACGGATATCCTGCTTTTGCCCAAAGACAATTACGACCGCCGGCAGTTTGACATGGGTTTTTCCCGCAAATACGGGCAGTCCGTTTCCGGCTACGGCAGTATCGCCAAGATCGACTTCAGCACCGATTTTATCATCATCATCGATGTCATCGAGCGCTCCGGAACGACTATCGTACCCCTCACCATCCCGGTGGTAGGGTTGAAGGCTATCGACCCCCAAGGCAAAACGATCGAGTTGCAGGGCGCCGTGAGAGACACCCTGTGGCTGAAGCTGCAGGAAACCACAGGGACCCAGCAAACGGAACTGCAGCGTCAGACCCTGCTGTTCCCCAACCCCGCCTCCTCGGAAACCTGGCTTGCCGTGGGTAGTCTGACCCTCGAACAGGTAGATGTTTTCGATGCGTTCGGCCGGCTGATCGAATCCCAACTCCCCACGGGGGTGCATACTACGCGGCTGGAAACGGCCGGGTGGCCCAAAGGCTTGTACACCCTTCGTATCCGGACGGCGGAGGGGATGATTGAAAAACGATTAATTGTTCCGTAACAACATAACCAACAGTGTTCTTTGCCGCCCTTCCCGGATACCCCGGAAGGGCTTTTTTTTACGTCAAATTAAAGCGTACAAGCCCTCAATCTATCCAATTGATAGCCATGTCCCCGACCCTGCAGCCTTTCTTGTCCGGATTATTCCCAATGCCCCCAATGACTTTAATGACCTTTAATGACCTTTAATGACTCCCCCAATGACTTTAATGCCCCCTAATAACTCCCCTAGTGACTTTAATGACCTTTAATGACCTTTAATGCCCCCCCAATG
>CAYVDV010000051.1:0-17284 GCA_964450465.1 uncultured Saprospiraceae bacterium | reverse complement strand
CGGGAAAGCGCCCGTAGCCAAGGGGTATCTGTATTTCGACCGGCTATTGAAATCCAACTAACCTTTTCTCCCCTCCAGAAAGTACATCTCCACTTGCTCCTTGTGTTTGCCTTCAATCATGCCCCGGTAGTTGCATTCGTACTCGTCTTTTACGATTTCATAGGTCGCCCGGGAAACATTAATCTTTCCGGGAGCACCCCTGGTCTCCATGATGGCGGCCAGGTTGACTGTATCGCCCCAAATATCGAACGCAAACTTTTTCTTGCCGACCACACCGGCGGTAAGCGGGCCGGTATGAATGCCAAGCCGGAGTTGCCAAGGCGACTCCCCCTCTGCGGTCTTCTGCGCCTGCCATTTTTCCATGAAGGCAATGATATCCAGCGCTGCGTTCACCACATTGCGGGCACTGTTTGCATCCGGAACCGGCACGCCGGCAGCCGCCATGTAGGCATCACCGATGGTTTTGATCTTCTCCAGGCGGTGCTTGGTAATGATATCATCGAAGGCCCGGAAGCAATAGTCCAGTTCGGCAACCAGCTTATCCGGTCCCAGTTGTTCGCTGATCCGGGTAAAAGCTACAAAATCGGTAAAGAGCACCGTGACGTTCTGGTATTGTTTCGGCGTGGCGAAGCCCTTTTCTTTCAATTCATTGGCGGTCGATTCCGGTAAAATATTCAGCAGCAGCCGGTCTGCTTTTTCTTTTTCTGCTTCGATCGCGTCTTTCTGCTGTGATATCTGCTCTTTTTGGGCATTGATCTCGGCCGTTCGCTCCTGCACCTTTTGTTCCAGTTCGCGGTTAACCTTGGTCTGCAGCAACTGATTTTCCTGCAGTTGGAGAATGATCCGCCCTTGTTTCTCCTCGTTTTCTCGGCGCAGCACATTGATCATATTGGCCAAAGCGAAGGAAAAGAACACCAGCTCAACCGTGGTGCCGGTGGGCAGGGCATAGTAAAAAGCAAAGGGATATTTGGCCAGGCTGTTCGTGACAAAGATGAAAATGATTGCCAGAATACTGAGCAAAAAGGCGGAATAGCCGATGAGAAAATAGCCCGCTGATGGGTAGCGGTCCCGCACGCTTTTTATGCCGAGAATAATAATGGCAAGGATTGACAACAAACCGGTAACCCCGGTCAGGGCAGTCCCAAGGTCGAGCTGTACGAGCATCAGGAACCCGAAAACGACAAAGAGGAGCAGGGCAACATTCAGGATCTTGTTCCAAAGCGGATAGCGCTGCTTAGTTTTCAAAAACTCCTGTACGAACAGCACAACGGATATGATAAACAGGTTGGAAGAAACCGTTTCAAATCCCGTAAGCCATACCGGAAAAGCATTGATCCCGCCGAAAATGGAAATGATATAGCCCGAGTTGTAGGAGGTATGATAAAACGCGAAAAACAACACCAGCAGGTAATAGCCATAGCTTCGGAGCCGGGTGGCCAGGAACAGGAACAAATTGTAGAGGAACATCACGGCAAAAATGCCGAGGAACGTAAAAATGATCCGGCCTGCCAGGGCATTATCGGCATCCCAAAGCGCCCGGGGCGCAACGGCGAAATGGAGATCCTGCGGGACTTTTTCATTGTTGTACCGGGATTCCAGGCGCACCAGACAGGCTGTTTCCACTCCCGCCTTTACCGGCAGGCGGATGTAGTTTTTGTTGGCCACCGGATAATCCCGCTTTCGGTAAGGGTACAGGTGCCCGGTTTTCTTGAGCAGCCAGCGTCCGTCCGATATGTAATAAAAATCCACCAGCGACCAGTTTTCAAAATCCAGCAGCCATTCGTTGTCGAAGCCGGTTTCATTTTTTACTGAAAAACGAAGCCAGTACACCTTGACATCCGGATTCCAGGCCAGGGTATCGACAGGCCGGAAGCGGTCGGCAAATGCGCTGTCCTGAACGGCGTCCGGAGTGAGCGTTCCGTCCGCGTCTGGAAAAAACAGCATGCCGTCCGTACAAGTCATTGCTTGCCTGGACGGCAGTAACACAGGTGATTGAGCGCAAAGCAGACCCTGCAAGGCAATCAACAAGAAGGCAAAAAAATAGCGCATGTGCAAGAAGTGATAATGTCAGACTGGAAGGCAGAAGGGATGCATCCGGCATATTTCCAAACAAGGGTGGAAATATGGAATAGTCGTATTACCAACCAGAGCAGAACTGCGCCGGTTTCGGTCAATATTAAAGGAGAGGCGTGTTTGGTCCGAGGTATGGGGGATATTCAAAAACTGGCTTCCGCAAGGGCAGGTATCTTGAAGCGATTTGCTTTTTGCGGTGTAAAGTTGGTACCAGGGCCGGTAAAAGGAGAAAACTAGTTGTTGGCACAAAGATATTACTTTGCATGGGATAATATTTGAATATCGGGGTTTTCACCCTACTTTTGTCCTACACCCGATGTTTGGGTGCGTTTTCTTCCCTTTTCACACATAACCAAAACAGCAATTTGAAAAGTATGAGTTATTCCGAAACGTTAAAAGAAGCCCTCATCCGCACCGGAGACCAGGAACATGTCCAACATCTTTCCGAGGAGGCGCAAAACCTGACCAAAGAGGACATCACCCATTTTCTGAACAGCGCCAACCCAAAGGTCAGTCTCGATTCGCTCCGTTCGCTCCGGAAACTGGCCAAACAACGGATGATGGAAGGCAAGAGTGTTTTCCCATGGGATAAAATGGAGGACATTGAGCATAACGAAGCCGATGATAACATGGGCGGCGGTGCCTGGTAAACTATCTTCCACCCATCCTGCTCATTTCATTTCACGTTGCCGGGAAGCCCAAATCTGTTAGCAAGGCCTTCCCGGCAATTTATTTTAGCCTGTTCCATCCAATGGGTACAAAGACATCGCTCCAGTTCACGATTCAACAACAATTATTACCCACCTGGTGCTGGTCGGCAGTAGGAACCAGCATTGCCCTGTTCTACAATCCGAATTCCGGCTGGACACAATGCAAAATGGCCACAGAGGCGTTGCTCCCTGCGCCGGGCAATTGCTGCAATAAACCATTGCCTTCACCCTGCAATACCACCTGGTTTCTGCAAAATGCAGATGGCACCAAGGGGTCCCTTATTAAAGCTGAAATTGCCAACGGGTTTGTCGCCGGGGCTATTCCGTATGACAAACTAAGGACGGAGCTCGACGCCGGCCGCATCGTAGCCTACCGCCTTCAACTGGAAGTGGAAGGGCAAAAAATGTTTCACTTTGTTGCTGCCGCCGGTTACGACAATTCGGGCGACACACCCATGGTGTCGATCTTTGATTCTTTTTTCGGGAACTCCGTCATGCCCTATGACGAGTTCATACAACATTACAAGTACCAAGGCTTTGTTACCCATTCCTTCTTCACTATCCCTCAAAGAACTGTCTGAGCTATGCCGATCAAAACGACTATTGCACCAAAGGCGTCTTTGTCCGTTTTTCAAAAAAACAGGCCTGCCAAAACTTATGATCGCTCGGAAGAAAAAATTTCAGAGGAGGTGTTTCACCACCGGGTGTTCCACGCCAGCCCACGCGACCTTGCCGACGGACTAGGCCTGGTCAATGCCCATCAGGTAGCCTGGCGTTATCTGCACACCGAACCGGATGGCCGCTATGCTGCCCACGAAGTCCGGCTCGGCGAAAAGGAAGACGAGCACCATTTCAATGAAGCCCAATATGGTGCCATGGTGGATGAAATGAAGGCGCTGATCCCCCAAATTTTGGCCCTGGAGCCCGTGCAAAAGACAGAGTTTGAATTGGCCTACCTACGCCTTAGCCTGCTTCGGATCAATGCGTTGTGGCTCCGGGCAAACGAACGCGCCAACGACTATTTCATCCCGCTGTCGCCCTGTTTTTACGGACTGGAAGCCGGAAAACTGTATGCAGCTGGCCCATTCCTCGATATTGCAGCAGAGGCTGCCCGGCAATTTCTTGACCATTCCGCCAAACCGGATAGCGATGATATGATGGGCGGGTAACGATTAATTATCTGCAGATGATCTGCTTGTGCTCTTTGTGAAAACCCTGGTGTCCTTAATGGTGAAAAATACTCCAGTGACCCACCCAGTCAAAAAACGCCGCATACTCCGCCGGCTCGACAAAAGCCGCCAGCCCGATGATCATGGCAACCTGAAACAGGCGGATCCGCAAAAAATACCATAACCCCAGGTGGAACAGAACGCCGGCCAACAACACGGGCAGCCGGAATTCCTCAATCCAGACCAGCGTGAACAACGCGGTTTCAATAACCAGGGTCCCATAGGTCGCCGTCCGGTAAAACCACCTGTGCGCCAGGAAGCCCGGCAATTGCACCCGGTTCCAGATCCGGACCCGGAGCACCCGCTCCACAGCCGTGCCATCGCGCCACCACTCCCCCTTCAGTTTGAACAACACATTCTTCAGGTAAACATTTGCAACGAAGAGCCGGATCAGCACGAGCGTCCAGGGCCAGCCCGTTTCTTCCGGACGAAGGAGCGCATCGGGGTGTAGCACCGATAACTGCGTGCCGGAAGGCGCGAACAGCAGGAACAGGCAGAAAAAACGGCACACCGTATCCCCCGAATTCAGGACGTATGGATTGCGGTTGTGCAGCGATACCAGCGTAACAAAGCATATCCCGGCGGCGAAATTTGGGGCCAGGCCCAGAACCAGGCAGGAACCCGCCAACGCCTGCAGGAGCAGCAACATTTCCACCGGCCGCAAGGTAGCCGGAAGGTATTGGAGCAGGGTCATCCGCGTCGGGCTCAGGTGGCGCAGATACGAATCCAGGTCAAACCAACCCTGCGGACCCAACAACTGCGGGTACACCTTGCGCCAGCTCCAGGTTTCCAGCAACACCAACAGGCCGGCCAGCATTCGGACCACACAAATCGTCAGGGTAGGTTGCTCGCTGAAGAACAACCGGTCCCAGCCTTGCAGCAGCTCGGCCATGCGGATAAATAACAGTATCATGGTGCAGCCTCATTTTGCGGAAGCCGGTCCCAGGTGTATGCGCGCTTGCTCAACCAGGGCAGTTCCAGGGCGGGCGGCAGGCGATCCGGTTCATAAAACCGGAGTATATGCACCCGGACCGGCGCCTCCTCCCCGGGATGCGCCTCCTGAAATGCCCGGGCGATATACCGGCAGATGGCCTCTTTGGGCGCCGGATCTTTTTGCGACAGCCACTGGTTGTGCAATTTGATCAGCCGGATATGCGCAGCCCATTGGTAGCCGTTGCGCAAGGTGAATCCGGGTAATTTCCAGGGCTGTACCCTGCCGTCGGCAAACTCCAGTTCGAACCCGAGCAAAAAATTACGGGATACCGGTTGCGGGGCAAACAGGGCCCAGTAGTTATCGAGGCCGGCGCGACGGATAAACTTCCCGAAGCGCCGGTGCAGAAGATCGCGGAAGAAATATCCCTCCGGCAAACACCAGAACAACAATAAGATGCTCATCAGGATGATGAACAGGCTGGCCAGTGTTTTTTGCGCGAGCAGCAATATTTCCATAGCAGCTTGAAATGGCTTCTACTGATACAAGGCCGGTAAAATACAAATCTTTGGGATAGCGGTATAATTCAGGGCCCCGAAGCGGTCGAACAATCGACTGCCCCGGGGCCCTGCGTTTGAGGTGACGCTTCTCCGTGATCCGGAGAGATCACCCGGATTTACGGATTCTGTACGCAGTCCTTATTCACGGCCAGTTCGCCCGAGGGGATCGGCCAGATGTATTCGGATACGCTTGGCAGGATGGTTGCCACGTTAGCCTTGCCGGGGATCGGCTGGAGCAGGCGCATGACATCCAGTGCCCGGAAGCCTTCACCCAGCAATTCGATGCGGCGCTCGGTCATGATCGCATCCACCAGGGCAGCACCATTGGCAAAGTCGCCCGTGGCAAATTGCGTGGCGGCATCGGAACGGCCGTGTACGGCATTGAGCAGGTCAACGGCGCGCTGGGATACGCCATTTTGGCGCGCTTCGGCCTCGGCCAGGTTGAGCAGTACCTCGGCATAGCGAATTACGGGTACGTAATCGAGGTGTTCCGGACCGGTTGGGAATTTGTTCAGGTACGGTTTGTTATTCGTGTGGATAAGCACAAACTGCCGGCGGGCATCCGAACCGGAAAAGTGCACCGAATCGCCGATGATACCGGCCGGGTTGAGCGAGTAGTCGCCGATACCGCGGGGACCCGGGTTGTAGTAGCTGCCCAGACCGTTCTGCGTGCCGGGCAGGTCGTTGGTAGTGAACGGCATGGAGAAAATGCTCTCCGTTGTCGTGTACGGCGTCGCAAATACATTTTTCACATTGGCCTGCAGTTCGTGCGCCACACCGGAGGGTGCTTTAAACGGCGCTGCCGCCGGCACGAGTTTGTTGGCTTCGGTGATCACGTCACCGTAGCGCTGCATGGACAGCAGTACCCGTGTTTTGAAGGCGATGGCTGCATTTTTATGGGCACGGGTGACATTGAGCAATCCGCTGCCGTTGGTGGCGGCGAGGTTTTGCTCGGCGAAATTCAGATCGTCAAGGATCAAGTTGTACACATCGGCTACTGTGCTGCGGGCCAGGTTGTTGTTTGCCGGGCCGATTTCCGGACGTACGCGAAGCGGCACGCCCAGCTGGGAGCCGTTTCCGTCGGCATACGGACGGCAATACATGCGGAGCAGGCTGTGGTAGGATACGGCGCGCACGAAACGAGCCTCGGCGATGTACTGGTTGACCAGGGCATCGTTGTTGAGCACCGCGCGGTTTTTATCAGCACCGTCGATGTAGATATTGCAGCTGTTGATGGTAGCATAGGCGGCGTTCCAAAAGTTGTTCACTTCGTTGGCCGACTCGCCTACCGTATGGTTCCAGGTTTGCAGACCCGTGACACCGTTGCCGGTTTCGTTCAGAAACTCTTCCGCGCGAATATCACCATACACGACAAAACGGCCGCCATAGAACTGGCCGCTTTTCATCTGGTCATAAACGCCGTTGAGTGTGCTGACGAAGCGATCGGGCGTAGCGAATATAGTGGCGTCCGACAGGCTGTTTTTGGGTACCGGATCGAGCAGGTCCTTCTGACAGGCGTTGGGCACCAGCAGAGCGGCCAGGGCCAGGATCAGGACCGCGTTTCTTTTATAAGATAGCATGATATTTTTCATAATAAGAATTGCTTGAATTAGGTTAGAAACCAAGATTAAGGCCTACCGTGAAGACGCGTGCCATGGGGACCGTATTGCGGTCGACGCCAGGGGTGGAGTTCGAGTTACCGTTAGTTGACACTTCCGGGTCGGTACCGCTGTAGCCGGTAAAGAGCAGTGCATTGTTCACGTTGGCATAGATCCGGAGGTTGGAGATATTGGCCCGGTCAAGCAGGCTGGACGGCAGCTTGTAGCCAAGGGTGATGTTGCGAATGCGGAGGAAGTCGCCTTTTTCCACGTTTTCAGAAATAGGCAGGGCCGAGCCGTTGGATACGTTGTCGCCAAAGACCACCCGTGGGATGGAACCGCTCTTGTTGTCTTCAGTCCAGCGGTCGAGTACATCGGTATGGTTGTTCCAGAAGCGCATGTCGCGCAGACCTGCTTTACTGCCGTTGTAGATATAGTTGCCCCCGGCAAAGTTCATCTGGATGTTCAGGTCCAGGTTTCCGTAGGTCCAGGTATTATCCCAGCCGCCGAACCATTTCGGAATAGCCGGGCCATACACCTTACCGTCAGCGATGAGCGAAGCGGCAGAGGCTGCAGCGCCGTCGAGGGTAGTCCAACGCGACTGGCCGGTGGCCACCACGTGATTGTATTGTACAATCGTGCCATCGGCTTTCACGTAGAGCCGGCGGCCATTATCCGGATTAACGCCCTGTGTTTCAACGGCATAGATACTGCCGACCGATTCGCCTACGCGAATGATATTCGTGGATTCCAGGCCGGCGGTTGTGGAGAAAATATCGCTGTTTTCGTACAGTTCGGTAACCTTGTTTTCCATGAAGGTAATGTTGGCGCTGGAGGACCAGGAGAACTTGCCGCGGCGCAGCACAGTGGCCGACAGGCTGAACTCCTGACCAGTGTTTTCCATGGCGCCAATGTTGATGGCGATGGTATTGCCCGGAATACCTTTCGAAGGCGCTTGCGGGGCATTCTGCACCAGCCCGTCGATGAGGTTCTTAAAGTACGTGTACTCGCCTTGCAAGCGGTCGTTGAAAAGACCAAACACAATACCTACGTCCGTCTTTTTGCTGGTTTCCCATGACAGTTCGGGGTTGCCGGCCTGGCTGTACACGATGGTGGGCGCTGCAGCGTAGAGGCCCGAGCCATACAGGCTTTGCGAAGCGAAGTCACCGATACCCTGGTTGTTGCCTACGGTGCCGTAGCTTCCCCGGAGTTTGAAGAAGTTGATGGTGTTGCCCAGTGAATTTTGCCAGAAGGCTTCTTCGGAGAGCGTCCAACCGGCAGAGGCGCCCCAGAAGGTACCTTTTTTCTGACCGGTAGCAAAGGCCGAGTATTCATCCTGACGAACGTTCATCGTCAAGTAGTAGCGCTTGTTGAATTCGTAGTTGATACGGCCGAAGTAGGACAGCAGGTAGTTTTCACCCTGGAAGTTGCCGGCCGGGTTGATCGTCGTGAAGTTGCCCTGATAGGTGGTGAAGAACGGGTCAGCAATGGCTGTGCGTTGTGCGCCCCAGCCTTCCGTGGTCGTGCGCTGTTGTTCAGCGCCGACGAGCGCGCCGACAACGTGGTTGTCCGCAAGGGTAACATCGTAGTTCAGCGTGTTTTGCCAGTTCCAGCGCTTGTAATTGATGCTGGTGTTGGAGGCCAGACCGTTTTGGCCGAAACCGTCGCCATGTACCGGCGTCCAGAAGGTGATGTTTTCTACCCGGATATTGTCGATGCCGTACTGGGTTTTAGCCGACAGCCCTTTGGCAATTTCCAGCTGACCATACACAGTAGACTGGATTTGGTTGGCTTCCGATGTCTGGCTGTTCAGGTCGATCAGCGGAATTGGGTTGTAAAAGCCCGTTTGCTGCTTGTTCTTGCCGCGACCCAGCTGGTTGTTCGAACCGATGTTATAGCCGGCAGTGCCTGGAATACGGACGCCGTTGGCGTCGTACAGGTAGGGGTCAACAACGGGTGCACTCACAAAGGCCAGACGGCCGATACCGGCAGTGTTGAAAGCCTGGCCCGGCAGCGAACCGGAGTTGGGGCCGAAGTTCTGGTTGTTGGAATAGCCCATGCTACCACCAACCTTGATGCGCTTGGTCAGATTGTGGTCGAGGTTGAGTCGACCCGACAGGCGCTTGAAGTCGTTGGTCACGATCATGCCCTCCTGCTCGGTGTACCCCAGCGACAGGAAATAGGTGGTTTGGTCGGTACCGCCGGAAAAGCTCAGTCCATGGTTGTGCGAGAAGCCCGTGCGGTAGATATAATCGGCCCAACGGGTATCGATCAGCCGGCCGTTAATGGAATCAAGGAAGAACTGCGGGCCGGAAAGGTTGGCATTCGCGGCTGCTTCGTTTTTGATCATCACGTATTCCTCAGCGTTGAGCACATCCGGCACCCGTACGGCCTGAGTCCAGCCGGCCCAGGCGTCATAGGCAACCTTGGTTTTGCCTTTCTGGCCGCGCTTGGTGGTGATCAGGACTACGCCGGCAGCCGCACGGGAGCCATAAATAGCTGTAGCCGAAGCATCTTTCAGAATGTCAATGCTTTCAATGTCATTCGGGTTCAGGTTCGACAGTACGTTGTTGGCAGCGGAGTTGCCCAGGTCGCCCGTGTAGGTGGGTACACCATCAATGACAATGAGTGGGAAGGAACTCAGGTTGATCGAGTTGATCCCCCGTACCCGGAATACCGGCGGGTTGTTCAGTACGCCGTTAGGCAGGCTGACGTTGACCCCTGCAGCGCGGCCCTGCAGCAACTGGTCAAAGCTTTGTGCCGGCAGAGAGGCGATATCCTCCCCTTTTACAGAAGAGATCGTGCCCGTAATGGCACGCTTTTGCTGGGTACCATACCCAACTACAATGACCTCCTGCAAGGTGTTGACGTTGACCAACAGGACAACATCGTACACATTGGCGGCGGTCAGGGCAATCTCCTGGGTCTCGTAGCCCGTGTAAGCGAAGCGCAGTGCATTTGCTCCGTCCGGGAGAACAAGTCGGTAATCGCCGTTAATATCTGTTTGTGCGCCGGCCCTGGTGCCGGGGGCGGTGACGGTGACGCCGATGAGCGCCTCGCCCTGATCGCTGGTTACCTTGCCGGTAACGGTTCGTTGCCCAAAGGCAAAGCTGGCGGTAAGACATAGCATAGCCAGCCCAAGTAAGAATCTGTTCATACTAGAAAGTTTGGTAGGTAAAGAAATGATTAAAAAAAACTGGAACGGACAAAGTAAAATAGTAATACTATTATGTTGGTTTGTTCCCGGTGATATTTTTTTACTATTTCTGGCAGAAGTAATTTTTGTCAGACCTTGGTACCAACACAAAAAAGCCTCTCTCATTTGTATCAAATGAAAGAGGCTGTTCAAAATGAAGGGTTAAAGCGCCAAATTGCCGCTACGGAACAATAAATTTTTGTGTTGTTTGCTTGCCCGCAGTTTGGATACGGGCGAGGTAGAGTCCCTTCGGCAATTGTTGCACGGGAATAGCATTCACTGCCGTGAGCGCTGTTTCGAAAGCGAGCCGGCCTTGCTGGTCAAATACCTGCAGTTGACCGGTGCCGGTTTCCAGCAGGCGTACCTGCAATACATCCGATACCACCGTAGGATACAATTTAACCCAGGTGGAGGCAGGGGCCTCATGGGTCGCTACGGCGGGATTGTACACGACTACGGACTTATTCGCCTGCAGTACATTGTCCCCCGTCCGGCTTCCGTTGCCGTTGGCAGCCAGGCTGACGAAATAAAAGGTGGCCTGATTACCGGAGGCTGTAGCCGGCGCCGTCCAGGTGAATGACCAGGAAGCGCTGCCGTTGCTCAAGGTTTTGGCGGATGACTGGCGGATATACTGCCTGCTGGATGCCGTGGCGACGGAGCATCCGGAACCGGCTACCAGCGTGCCGCATTTCTTGTCCGCGCCATCGAGGCAGGTCAGTTCAAACCCGGCACGCGTGGCGTTGCTCTTGTTCGTAAGGGTGACCGTGTACGCCTGGCCAGGCTGCACGGTATCCGGAATGCCGCTGATAGACACCTCACCCGTGAAGGAGCCTCCCGAGTGGCAATTGGAGGCCGCGCAGGTGCTTTCGCTGGGCGCCCCGGTGCGTCCTGTCGGCGGATTACTGGGGTCGCGCATGGCCGAAGTCAGGAAGTACCAGCCCGACAGCAGCAGCAGCGCAATAATGGTTGTTTTTTTCTGCATGTTTGTGAAAACGATATGATGGTAATAAACATCCCCCGACTTACCATAAGCCGGGGGTAGCACTATTAAGATCCAAATGGAACCTCACAGATAATTTACTTCTTTTCTGCACGGAAAAACCCCGGCACAGGTTGCGCCAATGGGTAAAAAAATAAAGATTCCTGTTCGCTTATTACGACTCAGATACTGCCGGGCCCTAACCCAAAAGTTCAAAGCCTTTTTCCATATCAAAATCCGGGTCTCAATTCCGCGCGCAGCGGGGCGGATGCTACGTCGTGGTGTTTCCAGTAGGCATCCAGAATGGTATTTTTCAGCGTGCCCTTGCTGAACAGTTTGCCTTCATTTGTCTCTTCCCAGCCCAGGATACGGTGCGGGAAAGCTGTTTCAAAGCGAATTTCCAGCCGGCGCGGAATGTTGGCATACGCCAGCTGCAAGGTGCTCTCCTTCTCCTCCTTCGCAATGCTGATTTCAGCCAGTTCTGGCTCTAAAGGCTTGTGCTTCAAGCGCGTATAAAAAACGCCAGGAAGTACCGCAATTTTACGGGATACCAGCGCCTCCGGATTCAGCCGAAGCCGGGTCCATATTTCGTCTTCGAGTAAATCCGGCTTTACCGCATTTTCTGCATCGCCTTCCGTCTCGAAATAGGAAAAGGAGCGCACCGCATACGCATCGGGCCTGGCATTGCACTGCACAAAGACATGGCCGCACCAATCCTGAATAGTCGTAGTGGTTTTCAGGCTGCGCTGCTTTCCGGTTTCCACCGGGGTAAACACCGATTGCATCAGGGAATAATCGTAGATCCCGGTTTGGAAGCGGCGAACGGTGTTGAGTTTCAGTACGGGGACACGTTCATCACCCGGTGCGGGGGCGCCATCGAGTTTCACCTGCTTGTTTGCCGAGAAGTCCTCGGTCACAAAAACCAAAACCTGCCCGGCCTGCCGCTGTTCGCCGTAACGCTCCTGCACTACCTCGAAGGAGCTGATCTCCGCCTTTCCCTGATACCAGTAATTGTTACCGGTCACGGCAGGCAGGGAAATTTTTTGCGCGGAAGGCAGGGAATCTCCTGGTGCATTATGCTGACAGGCGGGAAGAACAAGCAAGATGCCGATGCGTAAAAACAAGCTATTTTTTTTCATAACTGACTTTTTATACCAGCGCAACAAGCCCGGAATGACAAGGTTCGGCCGGTAGCCTGAAATTCTGGCGCACGCCCCAAAACTGATATTTTTCCTCCACTTAATCCTTACCTTTGCTTACTTACCGGCAATAAGTAATGAAATTCCAGAACGACGACGAAATCCTCGAAGCCCTGCGGGCCGGCAACGGCCGGCAACGGGAAGCCGCCTACCGGCAGCTGCATGGCGATGGCAAGCTCCTGGGCGCAATCCGGAAAGAAATTGCCGCCCGGGGCGGCAACGAAGACGATGCGAGAGAAATGCGAAACTTCGCGTTACTGGAGTTCGGCAAAAATGTGGCCATCGGAGTGTATGATCCCGGCAAAAGCGGAATCGTCACCTATATCGTAAGCATTGCCAAACAGCGATTCTTTACGATTCGCCGATCTGAACTGCGACGCATAAAACGCTACCAACGGTCGGTGGAAGAAGGCAACGTGGAAAGTTCCGAAAACCCGGATCATGAAATTAACCGGCAGCATCGCAAAGATTTGATGGACCGGATCCTGACCGCTGTCGGCGAAAAATGTAAACAAGCGCTCCGGTTATATGTCATGGAGTACCAGATGGTTGAGATTGCTGAAAAACTGAATTACAAGAATGCGGATGTAGCCAAAGCGGCCATTTATGATTGCAAAAAACGTTTGTATAAATTATTTACCGACCAGCCCGAACTGGTCTCCGAACTGCGCCAACAATGAACCCGGCATACGACTACGACGACATAGATGATTACCTGCACGACCGGATGAGCGCGGCCGACCGGGAGGCGTTTGAGCAGGCACTCCAGTCGGATCCTGCCCTCGTACAACAGGTCGAAGCCTTTAAGGCTCAGGAGCAAACCCTTCAACTCCTGCACGACGAGTATCTGCTGGAGCAATTTGAAGCCTGGGATAAGGAGGAAGAAGAAAAAAAAACAGCCACCGGGGCTAAGATCATGGGCGGCCGCTGGTTCTGGCTGATCCCTGCCGCCGCTGCCGTAACCTTTGTCATTGCCGGTATTGCACTCGATTGGTTTAAGACCCAACCGGCAGACCAGGAAATTGTAAGCGTTGAAACGCCAAAACCCCTTGACTCGACCATTTCCCCCACAGCTCCGGTAGATGAGCCGGAACAATTTGCCGACAAGCCACACACAACTCCCCTGCCGGTACAGCAGCCAGCCAAATCTCCAAATAAATCTCGTTCCAGGTATGCAGCGCTGGATCAGCTGGCCTACCGCGACCAGGATTTTAAAGGCACCCTGATGGGCGATGTGCAGGAGGATACCCGCACCAACTACACGGAAGCCGTTAAGCTGTATTCGGAAGACAATTACGCCGGGGCACTCCAACTGCTTCAACAACCCGACAGTGCCCAACTTCAACAGTATCTTTATCTCCGCGCCTATACCTATTACCATCTGAATCGTTTTGCCGAAGCGGAGAACGACTTCAGGACCTTCCGGAATTTCCGCTTTGCGCCGCACAAATATGATGCCCAGTGGGGGGAGGTTTTTTCACTGGTAAAACAATTGCCTGAAGCCGGGGCCCGGGAACGCCTGGAGGCTATCCTGCAAGAAATGTCCCGGGAAGGGCATCCCTACCGCGAACGCGCTCAGGCCCTGGTGGAGGCATGGAAAAAGGCCGACGGCAAGTAATGTCGCACAATTGTTCTACTTAGCCGGGGCCAAGGCGTTCATATCGCCTACCGGTAAAAAGGCTGCCCAAAAGAAGGGGTGGCAATCTTCAACCGATGCCGTCGCAAAGAAATGCTCGCGCGCCGTGCGCAGGGCCTCGTCTACCGGTTTTTCTTCTTTTTTCAAAGCATCATAAAAGTTTACCATTAGCGCGGACGTAGTTCGGTTGCTGACGCTCCAAAGGGAGGTTACAATGCTTCTGGCGCCGCTATACGCAAAGGCGCGCGCCAGGCTGATAATACCCTCACCGCGCTGAAGTTTGCCGATACCCGTTTCACAGGCGGAGAGCACGACCAGATCTGCAAGCAGGTCGAGGTTGTACAGATCCTTCACATATACCAATGCAATACCCGTACTGTCGGCCGGATCAGAAAATACCAGATAGGCATAATCGCCGGAGCTGTTGTCCGCTACCCCGTGTGTAGCCAGATGGATGATGCGGTACTGGCCGGCAATCTGCAAAAAACGGGTTCGGCTAGCGGCCGAATCGGTGAAAATATCGCCGCCCATGAATTGCCGGGCCTTTACCACCTCATCATGACTGTAAATTAGCCGGGCCCATCCACCGCGGGTTGCATCCGCAATTGCATCCGTCTCGGCAGCGGCAGACGCAGCGTCTCCGGAAAAGGGGGCAAACCCGACCAATTCTCCGGAAGGTTTGCGATTGCGATGTTTGTTACGCATTTCCTGCAACAAGGTGGCGGAATAGGTATAACTGAACTGATATTCCCTAAACAAAAAAGGATAGGTATTGAATGCGTTGGGGTCCGCCGGGGCTGCCGTCAGCAGCGCATCAAAGGGGATGTAGCCCAAGGGGCCATCCGGCACGAGAATGACTTTTTGATTACGCGGCAACCACTGCTTTACCGGAGCGATCAGCGTATCGTAAAGCAAACTGGCGTATTCCAGGTATTGCGCCATCGTTTTTTCTAGCAGGGCATCCGTGCGTTTGGATTTGGGCAGGGCATAAAAGCCGTAGATACCCTGGCGAAATTGCTCGATCCAGTTGCTGAGTTTGTTGCGGTCACAACGAATTTGCCGGACGATCAGCGTATCCTTGCGAACGACAAAAAAGTACAGGTTGCTGTCGCCGACAAAATACTCGAGCATGGCCTGTCCAGGGACTAAAATGGAGTCCTGAATATAGGAAACCGGCGTACCGTTCAGGTTGTACTTGGCCTGGTAATAGTCCGGAAACTGCTTTTCGAGGCGGGCTATGAGTGCTGATTGTTGCCGCTGAAGGTCCAGTACCCGGGCAGCGCATTGGCGTGCAAACGGCAAGTCATCCGGGTCGTCGCTTTGCTCCATTTCGTAGCGGAGGCGTTCAAAATGCGCAATATCTGTGCGCAGTTCGGATTCCTGATGTAAAAGACTGTCGGGCAGATTATTCAGCGCATCAGCATTTCGGAGAGCGGAAGACAGGAGAAAGGCTTTGTTTTTGGCTGCGAGGGCATAGGCAGCGGCCAGTTCGACCGAATTCTTTTTCGGTTGTTTCAATTCCACTTGAATAGCGTCTTCCAGAGCCCGGCGTACCAGCAAGGTAAATTCCGATTTGGAATCATTGCTCTGCAGCTCGTCGCGGTAGCGTTCGGCCCAGTCGACGGCTTGCCGCAGGAGGATTCGGGCGTCTGCCAGCGCGGCAGAGTCATTGCTCGAGGCCAGCACTTCGCCTTTAAACAGCAGGGCCTCCAACAGATTGAAACGCTGGTCCGGGTTGATGACAGCTTCATCCGGCCAACCGATCGTTTGCAACACGGTATCCAGCGTGCGTACTGCATTCGGGATATCGCCCCTGTCTTTGTACAACAGCGCTGTATTGATGAGTGTGCGTTGTACATCGGGTCCCATAGGGCCAGCCATGTTGATGTACACAGCACGCGCCTCCCGGTACATTTCCAGGGCTTCGTCAAATTGTCCGAGTTGGGCAAGCACAGAGGCCATATTTTGGCGGATCTCGGCAACCTGATACTGGTCGGCGCCGCGGAAGGCCAGCAGGATCGGCAGCGCCCGGCGGTGAAAGTCCAAGGCTTTGGATAAATCGCCCAAAAGCGCATAGATATTGCCCATATTGGAGAAATTCCGGGCCAGGTCGGTTGAGTCAAGCGGCGTTTGCGCTTCCACAATCGCCAGGCCGTGTTGGGTCAGTTCGAGCGCTTTTGGCAGATTGCCCAAATCCATACACGTAGCCCCCAAATTCTCGTATGCCTGGGCCACTTCCGGGCTTTGCCCGCCATACAGGTTTATGCGCATCTCCAGTGAGCGCTCATGGTATTGCATGGAGCGGTAGTAGTCTTTTTTAGCGCTGTATAAGGCGCCGAAATTGTTATACATACGCAACAACAGCTCTTCGTTATCCGGGATTTGCTGGATAATCTCCATCGCTTTTTCAAAATCGGCTTCGGTTTGCTGCAATTTTTTGAGCTCAAAAAAGAGCGTTCCGCGATTCAGGTACGCATTTGCCAACTCCAGGGATGGCTCTGTGGACAGGGAGATCTTGATCGCCAGTGCTTTTTCGTAGTAATCGAGGGCTTCCCGGTAACGCCCCAGATCGGAAAGCACTACGCCCATGTTGTTGCAGGATTTGGCGACGTCGGGATCCGGCTTTCCATCCGACAAAGTCTGGCGGATATCCAGACCTTGCTGAAAGGCTTTCAGCGCATCCCGGAACTGGCCCAAATACCGGAGCGCGATGCCCATATTGTTGATGTTGCGCGCTCTGTCGGCGGTAATTTCACCGCAACATCGATTGAAGCAATCGGCGGCCAGGGCAAAGCCCCTGCGGGTGCGTTCGAAATTTCGCTGTGCGAAACATTTTTTTCCGATCAGTTCCGCAAGGCCGGCAGCCTCCTCGTCCAGCACTCTGGAGGAAGAGGCATTGCGCTGCACTGCTTGTTCTGCGATATCCAGCGCCTGTTCGTACAGGGCAGAATCGGTGAGCTGATACGCATGCTCCAGCATCTGGCGGACGAGCGTCGTGTCGGAGGGCGGTGTTCCGCTGTGCGTTTGGGAGAAACAGAGGATTGCAGGGAAAAGAAGGAAAAGGCTTCCAATCAGTTTTAGTTGATGGATCATATCAGGACGGGTAGTTCGTTACGATTCAACTGCCGGCTATATGGCAGGGAAGCCTAAAAATACAGTGAATTACCTGTTTG
>CAYVDV010000050.1:12051-17325 GCA_964450465.1 uncultured Saprospiraceae bacterium | reverse complement strand
ATTATGTTCTGGCAATTGGGCGGCGATTTGCCCGCCAATGGCCTCCTGCAGGCGATTTCCGATGCCCGAAAGTAAGTGTGTTGCGTATGCTCTGTAGCGGGAGCCGGCACAGTGCATTGCGGTACAACCCAATTTTTCATGGAACCCGGGAATTTTTTCGGGTGGAGTTCCGTTTTTCGACCGGCAAGCGTTAGAAACGCTGACCGAGACACAATCATGGACACAACAACCCATACTTCTTTTACCGTTGATAAAGCGCGCATCCGCAAGCGCAAGGAAACACTGGACCGGGTGAAAGCCCGGCTCAAGCAGGACTTTGTTGGCATTGATCCGATTATCGATAGCCTGTTGGACTATATTCAGATCTGGTATCTGATGCCCGAAATCCTTACCCGGCCGATCGTCGTTTGCCTTTGGGGGATGACGGGCGTGGGTAAAACTGATCTGGTGCGCCGTCTGGTTCGGTATCTGGAATACCAGGATCGTTTCTCCGAGGTGGAACTGGGCAATAACGACGATACCAGCTATTTTAAAAGCGTATCTGCCATACTCAGCCAGGAGGGATTTGACGATGGCCGACCGGCGATTATTTTATTTGACGAAATCCAGCGTTTCAACACCGTTGAGCGCGATGGCTCGCCGGTACAGCAAACCAAGTTTGCGGATTTCTGGCAACTGCTCTCCGACGGGCGCCTGCCCAAACGCGATAAAGACGAAATCGAGGAATATATCACGCAATACATGTTCTCCCAGCGCAAGAAAAAGCGCGAACGGGAAGAAGAAGATAAAGAAGGGGATAAGGAAGATTACTACGAACGGGAGATTGGGATCTGGGAGGCCCGCAACCTGAAAAAACTGCTCGGCCTGGAAGAGGATGTCCTCGCATTGGCCGAAAAAAGCCACTACCAGATGATGGAGCGGGTATTGGAGGCCACCAGCCATAAAAAAGTATATGAGCCGGTGGATTATTCCCGGTTGCTCATTCTGATCTCCGGGAACCTGGACGAAGCATTTCGGATGGCGACCCAAACTTCGGAGAGCGAAGTCGATGCCGACATATTCCACGCATTTACGCAAAAGATCACGCAGGTAGATATCAAGGATGCGCTTACCCGGCGCTTCCGTCCGGAACAAGTGTCGCGCTTTGGCAATATCCACCTCATTTATACCTCCCTGCGTCGGGCCGATTTCGAACGCCTTATCGCCCTGGAGGTGGATAAAATAGTAACGCGCACCCACGAGCGTTTTGGTGTGACCGTGGCAATACAGCCGGGAATTCACCGCCTGATTTACCGCAACGGCGTCTTTCCGGTACAGGGAGTGCGCCCGGTTTTCTCCAGCATTGTCGATATTCTGGAGACGAACCTGTCCAAGTTTTTATTCGAAGCATTGCTGGGCGACGCGGAAGAGATTGCGCTGGACTATGACGAGGCACGTGAGGAGATTGTTGCTACCCTGGCAGACTCCTGCGAAATACGGTTGCCGTTTGTAGGGCGCATGGATAAGATCCGCGACAGCGTCCATACGGATATGGTGCTTAATGTCAGCGTGCATGAAGCCGGGCATGCGCTTGCTTATGTGGTGCTCTTCGGGCTGGCGCCCTTGCAACTGAAGTCCCGCCTGGCCAATAGCTACGCCGAAGGCTTTACGTTCCCCCACGAGATTTATCTGACGCGGGAGAGTATGGTACAAAAAATAATGGTGTATCTGGCTGGCGGTCTGGCGGAGGAAATCCTGTTTGGTCCGGGTCATGCCACAATTGGCCGCTCGCACGACCGGGAGCAGGCCACCCGTTTGGCCGTGGACTATATCCGTGGATATGGATTTGATGAAAACTTCCAGGCCAGCTATCTGCTGGAAGACGGGGAGTATGCCATGAACCGACATGTAACAGACGAAGCCATTGAGACCATGATAGCTGGCCTGGTGGATAAAACACGACAGATACTCCACCAGCATCAGCCGTTTTTGCTGGCGCTGACCAATACACTGGCAGCTTCCGGCAGCCTGGAAGCTGTGGAAGTGGCTGATATCGCCGCCCGTTTCGGGCTCAGCGCTGTAGTACGGGAAGAAGGATACCTTCATCTTCCGCCCTATTCGGCAATGTTGGGCGGGTAGGAATAGAAGGAAAGTAGCAGGCCCCCTCAGGTTATGCTGTGGGGCCTGCTGCGCCTTTACTTTAGAGGTGTTTGGCCAGGAACTGATAAAACTCGTCTTTCATGTCGTGAAAGAGGCGGGAAAATGTCTCCACGCGTTCAACAAGTTCCTTTTCTTCGTCCACCCGGCTGTTTTCGGCCAGAATTGGGTTTTGTTCAAAAGCCGCTTCGATACGATTCTCGTATTGCTTGATATCATGACGCAGGATATCGTGTTGCTCTTTTTGCAGAATCAATTGATTCTGAAAGTGTTCTATAGAAGGCAAAATTTCCTTTTCTGTGTATTTTGCGGCAACTTCCTCGAGGCGCTTCTGGAAAATCTGCATTTCATCCTTGTAGAATGAAAGGTAGTTTAGCCAGGTCTTGTGATTTTTGTGTTGTGTCAGATAGGATTCCTTTTTCATACTTGTGATCTTTTTTCAGCGGCAAGATAGCCATACCGCCGTAAATCACAATAAAGCTGGAAGTCACTCTTTTTGATGACGCTCCTCATTCCATTGATTTTCACAGGAGAAATAAAATTTTTCCTTTTTTCATGGGTAAACTTTTACCTTTGCGTTTGCTTTTTTAAAGGCAATCTTTTTTTGGATTTAAAAACCTGATTTTCAACTAATTACAGGACAATGGCTTTAATCGGAACGATTCGTAAAAACGGCTGGATACTTATCGTGCTCATGGTACTGGCTTTGGGTGGTTTTATTTTGATGGACGTTATTACGAACGCACAGCGCTATCGGGCCGGCGATATCAACTCGCTGGGTAAAGTGAACGGCATCGAGATCAAACGCAATGAGTTTGACAACTACGAAAAACTTATTTATACCAATACACAGGGCAACACCTTCCAGGCACGGCAACAGATCTGGGATTATTTTGTCGAAAATGCACTGGTTTCGGAAGAGGCGAAAGTCCTCGGCCTGGGTGTCGGCAAAGACGAGTTGAACGACCTGCAATTCGGCAATAACCTCAGCCCGGTCATCGCCGAACGCTTCCGCGGACAGGACGGCCAGCCCAACCGGGCGACCTTGTCAAGCATCAAGGCTGCCATCGACGGTGGCCAGTTTACCGACCCGGTCAACCGCTCCTATTGGGCTGTTCAGGAAAAAGAGGTCATCAAGGCCCGTCTTCAGGAGAAACTCCTCAATATGGTGATGAAGGGGGTTTATACCCCGACATGGCAGGCGGAAATGACCTATCTGGAGAACAACCAGCGCCTCGATTTCAACTATGTACGGATTCCGTACGACAAGGTGCAGGACAGCGAGGTCCAGCTCACGGATGCTGATTATGAGGCTTTCCTGAAGGACAATCCGCGGCTGTACGACCAACCGGAAGAAACCCGGATGATTAATTATGTTGTTTTCGATGTATATCCGACTTCCGGCGACAGCGCTGCTGCCCGCGACGCAGTCGTACGTATGCTGGACGGCTTGCGCAGTGCGCCTAACGACTCCGTTTATGTGGTCTCCAACAACGGGGTCGTAGATGCTGCCTATCGCAAAAAAGATGCCTTGCCGGCCAGTGTTGCTGATTCAATGCTGAGCCAGCCGATCGGAACCATCGTGGGCCCATACGAAGATCAGGGCGCCTGGAATATCGCCAAGATCCTGGGACGCAAATCTGTTCCGGATTCCGTCCGTGCACGCCACATCCTGATTCGCGAAGCGACTCCTGCCAGCGAAAAGAAAGTGGATAGCCTGATTGCCATCCTGAACGCAAAAACGGTATCTTTCGATACCCTGGCCGTCCAAAACAGCCAGGATGGCGGCTCTGCGATCAAGGGGGGCGACCTCGGCTGGTTTGCAGAAGGCCGGATGGTTCCGGAGTTCAACAATGTGTGTTTCTATGAGGCCGAGCAAGGCAAGTATTATAAAGTGGCCTCCCAGTTTGGCTGGCACCTGATCGAAGTTACCGGCAAGAAATTCCTCAAAAACGAACCAAGCGTTCGGGCAGCCTACATGCGCCAGCCTATTGAACCGAGCAATGAAACCCAACGGATTGCCAAAGACAAGGCGCTGGCGGTGGTACAACAGGCCAAAACTATCGAGGACCTGAACGCGCTCGCCGGCCGGCAAAACCTGCCGGTGCAAACCAGCACAGCCCTGCGGCCCAACGACTTTTCCCTGGGCGCACTTGGTACCGGTAACGATGCCCGCGAGATCATTCGCTGGGCCTTCGACGAAAAAACAAAAACAGGCGCCGTGAGTCAGGAGATATTCTCCTTCCGCGATCCGGCAGGTGGTTATTTCGACAGTAAATATGTCGTTACGGCCCTTAAAAGCATTTCGCCTAAGGGCCCCGCCACGGTTGCTTCCCTTAAGGCCACTCCCCGGGCCGAACTGGAAGTTCGCAACCGTAAAAAGGCAGAAATCATCAAAGGTAAACTGCAAAATGCCGGCGATCTGGATGCGTTGTCCAGCCAATGGAGCGTAGCCGTCGATACGGCGAATGCGATCTCAATGCTGCAGACTTTCCTGCCTAATGGCGGTTCCGAGCCCCGCGTGGTGGGTGCAGCATTTTCCCTTTCCAAGGGCGCTGTCAGTGCTCCCATTGCCGGCAACTCGGGCGTTTACGTTGTCAAGCCGCTCATTGATCTGCCTTCGGTGCCGGATCCGACCGATCTGACACCCTTCCGCCGTCAGGTTACCTCTGCGGCTACCTCGAGTGTCCGGATGAATCTGATGAGCGCCTGGAAAAAGCAGGCGGAAACGAAAGATAACCGCAGCCGCTTCTTCTAGAAAACAAGCCCCTGGCGGTTTTCAAACAGATACGGTTTACGATCAGCCATTGCGCCATCGTAAACCGTATTTTTTTACAGCCAGCGAATAATCCAGTCCAGAGCCAGGTTCATCAGGCGCGAGCCGTAAGGGGGGTGGAACACAAGGGTCGTGGGATAGGGGCTGTGTTGCCGGGCTATGCTGCGTGCGTTGCTGAATTCCATAAAACCGCTCTCTCCATGGTACTTCCCGATCCCGCTGCTGTTATGGCCGCCGAATGGGAGTTCAGGATTAAAGAATTGCAGGGCGCATGAATTGATACATACGCCACCACCCCGGGTTTCTGCGATGATTTTCTGAATGACGGCTTCGCGTTTGCTGAAAATATAGAAGGCAAGCGG
>CAYVDV010000050.1:0-11951 GCA_964450465.1 uncultured Saprospiraceae bacterium | reverse complement strand
GCGCCGTAAAACTCCCGGATATAGCTTCCGATTTTTTCCACAAGGGCATCGTGTACCGACTCATGCACCAACACGTAGTCCGGTGCAATACAGGTTTGTCCACCGTTCAGGCATTTGATCCAGGTAATGCTCGACGCGGCGATATCCAGGTCGGCGGTTTCATCCAGGATTACCGGACTTTTCCCACCCAGTTCGAGGGTAACGGAAGCCAGGTGTTTGGCTGCTGCCGCCATTACGATCTTTCCGATGCCCGTGCTGCCGGTAAAAAAAATATGGTTAAAGGGCAGGGCCAGCAGTTTTTGCGCCACTGATACGTCCCCTTCCAGCACTACCACCTCCTCCGGTGCAAAACACGCAGCCACAATCTTGTTAAGCAGTGCGGCACTGTGTGGCGCATGCTCGGACGGTTTAATGATCACACAATTGCCTGCTGCCACTGCAGCAACCAGGGGAATGAGGTTCAGGTTGAACGGAAAATTCCAGGGGCCCATGATCAGGCATACGCCTTTGGGCTCGTAGTGGATCCGGGCAGAAGAGCCCAGGAGCGGTGTTCGTACCCCGACATTGCGCGGTCGCATCCAGGCAGAAAGGTGCCGGATCGCATGCCGGATCTCGCTGTTTACACAGACAGTTTCCGAAATATCCACTTCATGCGGCGGTTTTCGAAAATCAGCGGCCATAGCCTGCCGGATTGCTTCGCGGTGCTCCAGCATGGCATCGTGCAGGCGCTTCAGTTTGGCAATGCGCTCCCGGGCCGTGCTTCGGGCCACGACGAACTGCTGCTCCTGTTGGCGCTGGAAAAGTTCTGTTATCAGTTCGGCCGGTATCGTTTCGGCCCCGGATAGCGTATGCGGATCAGACATGGTTTTCTTTTTCAAAAAAATGTCGGCGGGTGAACAAGATTTTCCATTCTATGGTTGCACAAAATACGGTATCCCTGCGTTATAAAAAGGTCCGGTTCTGAAATCCTCCGTTTCCCGCCGAAAAATTACCGGTTCGGGCGGTTTGTCGGACGCTTAATAAAAAACATTGCGAATGTTTGCACAGGATAAAAAGAGTTTCTAAAATTGTTTTCTCAAAAATAAAAGAGCAGTACCCCTAAACCGCCCAAATCTTTACCAGGTAATGTCCAATTTATTCACCATTAAATTTTAGTGCGTATGAACATTAGTGTGAAGTCCGTGCATTTTCACGCCGATTCCAAATTGGTGAGCCATGTGCAGAAGAAACTAACCCGGTTGGGCAAATTGTATGACCGGATCGTGGATGTGGAGGTATTTTTGAAGCTTCAGGATAACGGGAGCAAGGTTCAGGAGAAAATCGCGGAAATCCGTATGCATGTGCCGGGAGGATGGCTAATGGATAAGAAGACAGGCAAGTCTTTTGAGTCTGCTATCAATGCTTCCACCGAAACACTGCGACGCCAGCTGGCCCGGTACAAAGAAAGGTTTCAGGATTACTCTCATGAAAAAGTATCCGAACGCCGGCTAA
Source organism: uncultured Saprospiraceae bacterium (assembly GCA_964450465.1). GTDB lineage: Bacteria > Bacteroidota > Bacteroidia > Chitinophagales > Saprospiraceae > M3007. The sequence goes on along the minus strand of CAYVDV010000050.1, from coordinate 10,460 downwards.
GTGCATGATTAATAAATCAAACCATACCTTCCGGGGCCCGGGCAGCTTGCTGTTTCCGGGCTCCGGTATTTTTACAGTGCTAATTGGAGGCATTTCCCTCTGAAATTGCTATCCCACGTTCCTTTAATCCTTCAAAGCAATAAATCTTTTCCATCCCCTTTTTGTTACATTTGCCGGAAATACCGGTAACATACTTGGAGCGTCGACAATTATATATGCGTAGTAAAGCGGGGCTTATTGCCCTGATTTTCCTGGCGTCCTGGGCGTTAAGGACTTCGCATGCCTTGTTTCTGCACCATGCGCACCATACTGTCCCGGTATGCGAGGCAGGACACAAGGGGCAAAGCACCCATCTTCACGATGCGCGCTATATTCCCGATTATTGCTCGGTTTGCGCTTTTTTGTTTGCCACCCCAGAGTTGCCTTCCATACCGGAACTGGCCCTCCCGCCATCGCCTCAAACCGAACGTTGCCTTCCGCTGCTGTCGACATCCTGGCTGACAGAAGCCCGCCGCTTCACTCTTCTCCGGGGCCCGCCGATATCTTTTATCGGCTAATACTGGCGCCCTGTAAAAAGGGCTCATCTCCGGAAACCGTTTTCTTCTCTCATTAAAACGTATTGAATATGCTTGCTGGCACAGCCCGCCTTACCGGCGCTTGCTGGCTCATCTGTACGGCTTATCTTTTGCCGGCGCAAGACTGTCACCTGGCCTTGCGCGGCAGAATCCTGGAAGCCGATACCCGTGAGCCGCTGGCTTATGCTTCCGTGCACATCGCAGAAGTCAACAAAGGGGCGACTTCTGATGAAAACGGGGCATTTGTTATCCCTGACCTTTGTGAAGGAACAACCTATACCGTTACGGTCAGTCACGTGGAATGCGAACACCAAACACAGATCATTCAGCTGACCGAAAACACGGCGCTGAGTTTTTACCTCGCGCATCACCAACTCACGGAGGTGGTGATCACAGAAAAAGCAGTGGCTGCGGCGCCGGCGCAGGCCACAGAGTCTGTTTCCGGAACGGCATTGGCGGCTACCCAGGGGATCAACCTGGGGGAAACCCTTCGGAGGCTTCCGGGTGTCACGACCCTGAGCACCGGCGCCACAATCGCCAAGCCGGTCATTCAGGGCTTGCATTCCAACCGCATCGCCATAATAACAAATAATGTGGCGCTCGAGGGGCAGCAGTGGGGCGCAGAACATGCCCCGGAGATTGATCCCTTTACGGCACAAAAGATAGCGGTGGTTAAAGGCGCAGCCGGCGTCCGTTATGGCGTGGGCGCTATGGCCGGCGCCATCGTGCTGGAACCGGCTCCCCTGCGTGAAGAAGCGGGCTTTGGCGGCTGGCTCAGCCTGGGCGGGTTCTCCAATGGCCGGAGTGGTGTGGCAGCCGGGGCGGTTGACTGGCACCGTCCCGGCAGTTCCCTGGCCCTCCGCTTGCAGGGAACCGCCAAACGAAGCGGCAATTTACGCGCACCCGATTACTGGCTCGGCAATACCGGCGCTGCTGAACTCAATTTTTCTGCACTCGCAGGCTGGAAAAAAGGCCGCTGGTCGCATGAAATTGCCGCTACCAGCTTCCGGCAACGTATTGCTATCCTTCGCGCATCGCATACCGGCAACCTGACCGACCTGCAACTGGCCATCGACAGCGATGTACCCCTGAACAACCCAGATGTATTTACGTACGATATCAACCGCCCCTACCAGCAGGTACAACACTATCTCACCCGGTATAAAGGGAATCTGCGCCTGTCGGAAAAATGGAAACTGTCCGGCCAATATGCGTTCCAGTACGACAACCGGCGTGAATACGATGTGGTGCGCCAAAGTGGCAGCGCTGCCGATAAACCTCAGCTGTCCTTCCAACTCTGGGCCAATACCGCCGACCTGGCGCTCGAACACTTTCCCATACACCATTGGGAGGGCGGGGTTGGCGTGCAGGCGGTCCAGCAGACCAATTATGTCGGCAAAGGCGGTTTGATCCCCGATTACAATACCCTTGGCGGCTCGGTATGGCTTGCGGAACGCTGGCGCCGCTTTCCGTATCCCTGGGAATTTGAACTGGGCCTGCGCTACGACTACCGGCAAACACAGGCTACGACTACCGGTTCCCTGAACAATGTGGATACGCTGGTCCATTTTGGCAATGTTTCCGGTACCGGCGGGGTGATCTGGCATATTTCCAAGGCGCTGAGCGCTACCCTGAACAGCGGCTATGCCTGGCGGCCTCCCCATGTCAACGAACTTTTTGCCCGCGGCGTTCACCATGGCGCCGGCACCTATGAAGAAGGCAGGCCGGATCTGAAACCCGAAAAAGCCTGGAACAGCAACCTGACCCTGCACTACGAACGCCGGGCGGCGGACCTGACCCTGACCTTCTATCGCAACCAGATCCGCGATTTTATTTACCTCGACCCTCAGCGGACTTTTGTGCTCACGGCCCGGGGCGCATTCCCGGCTTATTTCTATACCCAGGCCGATGCCGTACTGCAGGGGCTCGATGCCGCTGCTTCGGTACCACTCCCATGGGGGCTGACCCTCGAAGGCCGCGCCTCGCTCCTGCGCGGATACCGGCTCGCACGTGATTCCGGGGAAAGCGCCATTCACCATGATTGGTTGCCGCTCATGCCCACTGACCGTTACCAATACGGCCTGCGCTGGTCGCCGCCATCCCACAGAAAGGCATCGGATACCGGACCGGAAACCTATTTTCAACTCATGGCTACCACATCGCTGCAACAAACCCGTATCCCGGAGTCCGGACTGTTGAAGGATCCTCCCCCTGCATTTACCCTCCTCGGGCTGGAAGCCGGGCATACGTTTTACTTCAAATCAGGCACTTCAGCGCAAACGCTGGAGCTTGGCCTGACAGTGCAAAACCTGGGGAATGCCCGTTATCGCGAATACCTCAACTTCTTTCGCTATTTCAGCGATGAACCCGGTGTGAATGTGGGAATAAGAGGAAAGTGGACGTTCTAGCCGGTTTAATTGTCTCTTTATCATTTAACAATAGAACCAATTTCAACATGCGAATGAACAAGATTTTCAGCATCTCCTTGCCTTTGGCCCTGCTCGCCCTGAGCCTTGCCGGCTGCAAAAAAGATAATACCACCGAGCAGGAAGTGATCACCACGGTTGTGGTGCATCTGACCGCTGCAGACGGCAGCTATAATCAGGAGTTTGAATGGAACGACCCGGACGGAGCCGGGGGAAATAATCCGGCGATTGACAATATCGTTCTTCCTTCCGGCAAGACCTACAGTTGTCAAATCCGTGTTTATGACCGGAGCAAAACACCGGAAGTGGATATTGCAGCAGAGATCAAGGCGGAAAATACGGCCCATCTGTTTGTTTATATCCCCGATGGTGTGGATATCATTGTTACGCCTACGGATACCGACGATAACGGCAAGCCCTTCCGGATCGCTACCAATTGGGCTGCGGGTGCGCCTTCTGTGGGCAGCATGACCATCCTGCTCAAACACGAGCCCGATAAAAATGCCGCGAACCCGGACCTGACGGGGGAAACGGATTTTGAAGTTGCATTTCCCGTTAGGATACAATAAGCATTATTGCGTTGCCGGTATTGACTGATTCCAAATTGGAAAACAAACACCGGATAACACACCGCGATCCGATTTTTCCCGTATCTTTTCTGACTCAACCATGAACTGGCACCTCAGCTCGATCCGGGACTCTTTCGACCTGCTGGGCAGCTCGGCCAAAGGCCTGAGCGCCGGGCAGGCCGGGGACCGTTTGCTCCAATACGGAGAGAATAAATTAGTGGAAGCCAGGAAAACACCGGCCTGGCTGATGCTGCTCCGGCAGTTTAAGGACTGGATGATCCTCATTTTACTGGCCGCTGCCGTTGTTTCGGGTCTGATTGGCGGCATTAAGGATGCCGTGGTGATCCTTATTATTGTCGTGTTGAATGCGGTCGTCGGGTTCGTTCAGGAATACCGTGCGGAGAAAGCGCTTGAAGAACTGAAGAAAATGGCGGCGGCTATTGCCAAAGTGCTGCGCGACAACCGGCTGCAACATATCCCAGCCGCCCGGATCGTTCCCGGTGATCTGGTCCTGCTGGAAGCGGGCGATATCGTGCCTGCAGACCTTCGGCTGGTAGAAGCCCATTCCCTGCGGATTGAAGAAGCGTCGCTCACGGGAGAAGCTTATCCTGTAGAGAAAAACACAGCAACCCTCAGCGACGAAAATGCTCCCCTCGGCGATCGCTTCAACATGGCTTTTAAAGGGACTGTGGTGAATTACGGCCGGGGCAGCGGCCTTGTTGTAGCGACCGGAATGCATACTCAGATCGGGAGAATTGCCACTTTACTGCAGCAACCCGAAACGCAAACGCCCCTGCAGATCCGGCTTGCAGATTTCAGCAAAAAGTTGTCTGTTGTCATTATCCTAATCTGTGGGGTTATTTACGGAGTTGGCATTCTGCGCGGCGAGGAGCATCTGAATATGTTGCTTACCGCCATTTCCGTTGCAGTAGCGGCGATACCCGAGGCGCTACCTGCCGTCATTACCATTGCGCTTGCACTTGGTGCCCGGAAAATGGTGCGGAAAAATGCCCTGGTTCGCAGGTTGCCTGCCGTAGAAACGCTCGGTTCTGTCACCTTTATCTGTTCGGACAAAACCGGTACACTCACCGTGAATAAAATGGCAGTGCGGGAGGTCTGGTCTGATCCATCCTCCTCCACGGATCTTTCACCGGACCCCAGCGAACTTCTGGCTCTGGCCATGCTGCTCAACCACAATGTGCTTCTCAACGGAAAAGGCGCGCCGGAAGGCGACGCCATGGAAGTGGCGTTGGTGGAATATGCGCGCAAAAACCGCCCGCCGGAAGCCGGGCTTGAACTGAAGTACGAGCGCGTACAGGAAATTCCTTTCGACAGTGCGCGAAAGATGATGACTACAGTACACCGCTACGGCGACCGTTTCCTGGTTGTCACCAAAGGCGCTATCGAGTCCTTGTTGCCGCTGTGCCGGGAGCCGGTCAACAAAGGGGAGATACTGGAGCGGGTCGGGCAAATGGCCGATGCCGGCATGCGAACCCTGGGCTATGCCTGTAAATTTATCCCGGATGATCCCGAACAGCAAACGGCCAAACGCCTGGAGCAGGACCTGTATTTTCTCGGCCTTGTCGGCCTGATCGACCCGCCGCGCCCGGAAGCGGTGTCCGCCGTGCAGGAGTGTGTCGCTGCCGGCATTATACCGGTCATGATCACAGGCGATCACCCGCGCACGGCCAGAACCATCGCCCTGGAAATTGGTATTCTCTCCAGCATTGACAACAAGAAAGTCATCACCGGCCAGGAACTGGCGCTCATGTCCCCGGAAACCCTGCAGGAAAAAGCCCGGCATATCCGGGTTTATGCCCGGGTGAGCCCCGAACAAAAGCTGGAAATAGTAAAAGCCTTGCAGGCGGCGGGACATTTTGTTGCCATGACCGGTGATGGCGTGAACGATGCACCCGCCCTGAAAAAAGCCAATATCGGCATCGCCATGGGCATCACCGGTACCGATGTGTCCAAGGAAGCCGCTGATATGATCCTGCTCGACGATAATTTTTCCACTATCGTCGGGGCTGTGCGGGAAGGCCGGCGGATTTTCGACAACATTCGCAAGTTTATCCGCTATATTCTTACCGGCAACGCAGGGGAGATCTGGACGATCTTTCTGGCGCCCATTATCGGGTTGCCCATTCCTCTGCTCCCAATCCATATTTTGTGGATCAATCTGGTGACCGATGGCTTACCCAGTCTCGCCCTGGCCGGTGAAGCCGCGGAGCGCGACATTATGAAGCGCCCGCCGCGCAACACCACCGAAAGCATCTTTGCCCGCGGCATCGGCATCCATATCCTTTGGGTGGGTTTCCTGATCGGGGCGCTGTGCCTGGCCGTTCAGGCGTATGCCCTCCAGGCCGAAAAGGCCCATTGGCAAACCATGGTATTTTGTACGCTGTCCTTTGCCCAACTGGCCCATGCCATGGCCATTCGGAGCGAAAGTGCCTATATTTTCCGGCACGGGCTGTTTCGAAACAAACCACTGCTTTTCACCGTTTTGGCCACCGGTTTACTCCAGTTGGCCATCGTCTATTTGCCGTTTTTGCAACATGTTTTCAGCACTGCGTATCTTTCGCTGCCCGATCTGCTGATCTGCATTGGAGCGGCCGCTCTGGTGTTTCACGCTGTGGAGCTGGAAAAATGGTTGCGGAAACAGCGGGGAGAGAAATAAAAGACACCCTGTTTCAGGGAGCCACTATTGGGCTGAAATAAAAACCAGTTCGCCATGCAATACCTATTCAACAAGTCTCTGTTGTGTTGTTTCCTTTTCACTGTTGTAACCAGTGCCCTGTTCGCCCAAACCGAACAAGCGCCCATTCCGTCCGTTTACGGAAATCTCTCGTACAATAAATCGGGCAACCTGCAGGGAAAGCAAACCGACGGAAGTTCTGTTACCCTGTTTCGCAAACCCGCCTGGTACACCCTCTCCGGCGTCACTCCGGAAGTACGCGGGGAGAAGGACGGTCTGCGGCTCCTGTTTTCCGCCGAACGGCTGCGGGGAGGGACTTTGGTGTATGGCCTTATTCCCTATGGCCAGCACAACTACCCGGCGGCGGTACTCCGCTTTCAGACGAGCATTGATGACCATGGCGAATCTCTTTTGCCTGTTCGAAAGGACCTGAATGAAGGCTACGACCATACCGGCTGGCGGATCAACGGCCGCGGTGTTGTCGGCTACAGGCTGATTGATTCGAACGGTGTGATGATCCATGAAGGTAAAGTGGCCTTTACGGCCGATGCAAGCCGCTTTTATCCCCATCCTGGTATCCTGCGCGGTCCGTTTGTTTCCTGCCAGACGGACAGCAGTGTAACGGTGTGGTATGAAACTTCCGAGCCGGTGTTGACACAGATTGATCTGGATACCGATACGCTGGATTTTACCGGAACAATCCCCGTTAAACGGCACGAATATACCCTGCGCGGACTGCGGTCCGATACGGAGTATCGCTACACGGTGCGTTGCGGCGATCTGGAACAAAGCTATCATTTCCGCACAGCACCGGCCCCCGGCGCTTCCACGCCCTTTGTTTTTGCCTATGCCAGTGATTCGCGCAGCGGCTACGGGGGTGGAGAACGCAATATGTACGGCACCAACAGCCAGATCATGGGGCGTATCGGTGCGCTGGCGCTGCACGAAGGGGCTGCATTTGTACAGTTTACCGGCGACCAGTCAGACGGATACGTGAGCGACCCCGACGAATGGCGCCTGCAGGCTGCCAACTGGATACAAGCCGTGGAACCCTACTGGCATTACGTTCCCTTTCATGTCGGCATGGGAAACCACGAGGCGCTCGGCTGGGCTTCGACGGCACGCAACTGGGGCGCTATCGACGGATTTCCCTTTGAGACACACTCCGCCGAAGCGCTGTTTGGCGAGCTGTTCGTAGAACCAGCCAACGGCCCGGACAGTGAAGACGGCGCAGTGTATGACCCCAATCCCGATACGCCGGGCGATTTCCCTACTTATCGCGAAAATACCTACGCGTACACCTTTGGAAATACGGCTATGATCGTACTGAATTCCGACTACTGGTATGCCCCGCTCCTCCGCAGCCTGCGCCCCATCGGTGGTAACCTGCACGGTTATATCATGGACCGGCAGATGGAATGGCTTGCCCAAACCCTGCAGGCATTCGAGAATGACCACAATATCGACCATGTTTTTCTTACGATACACACACCGCCATTTCCCAACGGGGGGCACCGGGGCGACTGCATGTGGTACAACGGAGACAACAGCAACCGGCCCTGGGTAGCCGGGCAGCCGGTGGAAAAGGGTATCATCGAACGCAGAGACGAATTCCTGGACCTTTGTGTAAACCAGTCCTCCAAGGTAGTCGCCTTTCTTTGCGGGGATGAGCATAACTACAACCGCATGCGTATTGACGACCAAACGCCGCGCTACCCGGAAGATTGGGATAAAGTCCGCCTGCCGCTTCGCAGGACCGTCTGGCAGGTCATTAACGGCGCTGCCGGTGCGCCGTTCTATGGGAAACAGGAGTTGCCCTGGTCAGCCGGCGTGGAAGGATTTACGGTGCAAAATGCCCTTTGCTTTTTTGAAGTGTCGGGCAAAGCCGTGAAGTTGCGTGTCGTCAATCCGGATACCTTGGAAGAGATCGACCGGGTGGACCTGCGTTAAGGGATGGTCCCGTACATTTTTCCCTGTGCGGTCATTTTAAGCAAATAATCGAGCCGTTTTTGGGCTTCAGCGCGCCGGCTGTCGCCCCGGATCTCTGTAATCCAGCCGATCTTGAGGCGTTGGTAAAGCGGGGGGAATTGCTGGAAATTTGCCCAGATGGCCGGATCTTCCCGCAGTTGCGCTTCCACCCAGCCGGGAATTTCCCAGGGATCGTCGGGCGAGCCGATCTGTTCTCGAACCGGCTCGACGCCGGCGGGAGTCATCAGGTCCAGGCGCTGGAGTTTCCAGATGCGCTGGCGGTTGAGTTCGGATAGAAAACTGTTTTTCCGGCGGGGGGTAATGCGTTGCACTTTGCTGTCGGCGTCCAGTTTTTTAACCGTACCGTCGATCCAGCCGAAGCACAGGCACTCCTCCACCATATCGTCGTAGCTGATCGTAGGCAGGCCCGATGCTTTGTTGCAGGTGCGCAACCAGACTTCGGTTTTGGTCCGGTGATGGATTTGCAACCAGTGGCGCCATTCCGCCCGGATAGTGGGGTAGAAGACCTCGGTTATTTCCATGGTTATTCAAAAAATTGATCCGGCACAAAGGTAATGCCCCAAATATTCCTGTGTTAATTGGCCGGGTGCGGCGCTAGGCTTTTTGTATCCGCTCGATTTCCTGCATCAGCGCTTCCGCTTCTGCCGATTTTTGTGCGAACGCCTTGATATCGCCCTTGCGTTGGAGATCGCGGGCTTCTACCAGTGCTTTTTCGTATTGTTTCCGGAGTTTCTGTACGGGATCTTTTTTAAACAGATTGAACATGATGCTTGCTTTTGTCTGAAAGGAAATGGGATAACAGCCCCTCAGCCAAAAGGTTGGAGATTTGCCGGGATTCTGTATTTGACAACTCAATGCTTCGCGGCTTGTGGCAGCAAAAGCACTTTTGCAGTAACAACGGCTGATAGTACAAACAAGACCAGAAAATAATACTGGAACGTCATGGGGCTGAAAAAATAAAAACAAGCGATCACGGCATACAGCATGACCAGGCTCAGGGCAAACCCGTCCATCCGCGCCCGCCAGCGATGAAAAGCCCAAATGCCGAAGCCCAGGAGGCCGAGCATAACGGCGGCCTGAATAGCACGGGCCAGAAATACGCGGTGTTCCATATCGCCGGTAAACCATGTTTTCATATAAATGGCAAAATAAATGCCCCGTTCCATGGTCCAGGAAACCGGATTCTCGCCGTAGCCGGTCCATTCGGCCGCGGCACAGCCATTGTGGTAGGTAATGCCTTTGCTGAAAATGGAAGGGTCTTTGAGCAGGAAGGGCACGATATAGATCAATACAATACTCAATGCAACGGATCCCCAGGTTTGAAGGCTGGTACGCAGCGGTTTTTCTTGCCAGAGCACATACGCGAAGAGGGGCAGCCAGAAAATAAGGGTGTAACGCGAGAGCAGGCACAGGATCAGACCCAGCGTAATGAGCCCCATGTTTCGCCCGGCCAGGCCGACCGCCAGCACCAGATAGTAGGCCGCTATGACGGTTTCCAGGCTTACAGGGAGTTCCAGATTGCCCCAGAGAATAAATCCCCAGAGTCCGAGCGAAGGAAGAAACAGGGCTGCAATGCGTGCGCCTGCGGAGACCGCCTGCCGCCCCACCCAGGCGCCATATATCCCGGTCGCCAATACCAGCAGGCCGTAGCCAAGCCAGCGGGCTCCGACACCCAGCGCATAGCCCAGTCCGATCGGCAACCAGTGAAGCGGCATATACACCGGGTATGGGGTGTTGTTTTCCATGGGTATGGGGGTGTATGGGAATTCGCCGCGGCTAAAGCGCTGGTACAAGGTTTCCAGCTGGGGCAGCACGTCGGACAGTTTGCCCGGATCGGGAAACTGCACGAACAGTTTCCGGAGTTCCTCATAGGCCAGCACCATGGTCAGCATGCCGGCCAGTGCCCAGAGCCAGGTCAGCGCTGTCCGTTGGTTGCCAATTGCCTGTGCCGCGTTTGCTGCCGGCCGTCGCAAATATTCTCTGAAATAGATTACGGCAATACCTGCCGACACCGCAAACAGGATGACGGGACTCCAGTATTTGGAGAAATGATGCGCCCCTTTAAACGTAAGATAGATCTGGGCAGCAAGCAGCAAAACACTCAGGACTTTGATTCGCATGGGGCAAATGTAGGAAATGGAACGCGATAAAAAAGTTGCACCAGCCCGCTGGAAAAGCTTTCCGAGCGCTCAAAGTGGAGCGGGAT
>CAYVDV010000049.1:10476-17355 GCA_964450465.1 uncultured Saprospiraceae bacterium | reverse complement strand
CCGTCAGCGCATCGGTTGCGGAGTTCGCTTTCGCCCTTGCCGATGGCGTTCACCCGGCTGGCATTAATGCCTTTATACACCAGATAGGTTTTGGCATTTTTTGCGCGTTCACTGGAGAGTTCCTGATTGGCCTTGGCGTCGCCGCGGCTGTCGGTATGTACCGCAAGATCGATCTCCATTTCCGGATAGCGTTGCATGAGTTCGACGATAGCGTCGAGGTGGCGGACGGCGCTTTGGTTAAGCGTGGCTCTTCCCGCTTCGAACCGGATCTTGTCCATGGTAATTACATAACCGTCCTGCAGGGGGCGGGCCAGCATGGCGTCGGTTTTTTCGGCATCGGAATCTGTGGAGGCCGTAAGTTCAACCGGTTCGAGCCGGATCGTATTATTGATGGATTTACCCCGCGCAGCAGCCGTTGTAATGTTTTGGGTCCGGAATCCCTCGCGTTTTACCTGGAGGAGATACTCGCCTTCCAGAGGCAGGCACAGGTTATATTCCCCGTTGATATCGGTGTGGGCCGTAACCTGCTGGTTGCTTTCCTTATGGGTAAAAATAAGGGTTGCGTTGGGAATCCTTGTATTGAACTTATCTGTCGAAACCACACCGGTCATGCGGTGACAAACGGCTTCCTCGAAGAGGGAAAGTGTGACCGCACCGCTCTTGTCCGGTTCGACGGAGTACAAGCGTTCGGCGGTTTGATATCCGTCGTAACTGGCCAGGATGAGGTAGCTGCGGTACATAAGGAAGTCGGCATAGGCCGTTCCGCTGCCGTTGGTATAATTATCGGGTGGCCCCAGGGCATCGGCATTTTTACGCACGAGCCGCAGGCTGAGGGAGTTGGGCGCTTCCGGCGTCGGAGCCAGATCTACATCGTAGAAATCATTTTGCGCCGAGATAAAGCCGTCGTCGGAGGGTTGCAGGATGCGGATCTCCGCCTTGGGGATGGGTTGGCCGGTTCTGCCATCGGTCACTACAATAGTAATGCGGTTTGACGGTGGTTTTTCGATACCCTGGATCCCGTTTTCCACGATAAAGCTATAAATATCTGCTTTGCCGAATCCACCGGGGCGGTCGCTGGTAAAGAAGCCCCGGGTCCCGTCTTCGTTCAGGATCATGTCCATGTCGTCATCGGGAGAGTTAAAGGGTTCATTCAGGTTGACGACGCCTTCATCGGGTTTGTCAAGATTAGTATAGAACATATCCAGTCCACCCAGGGTATTGTGACCGCTGGAGGTAAAAAACAGGGTTTTGCCGCCAACGGTAATGAACGGGAAAACCTCATTTTTTTCGGTGTTGATCTCGGGGCCCAGATTAACCGGGGCGCCCCAGCCGCCTTCTTCCGTGCGTTCACTGACGTACAGGTCGTAGCCGCCCTGGCCACCGGGCATATCGGAGCTGAAGTAGAGTTTTTTTCCGTCAGGACTGAGGCTGGGGTGCATACAGGAATAGCTGTCGTTGTTAAAGGACAGTTCCTGTATATTTATCCAGTCGTATTTCCCGATTTGCGCCTGATAGATCTTCATGCGCACCTGTCCGCTGGCATCGGCTTTTTGCACCCCTTTGTACATGTTATTGCGGGTGAAGTAAACCATCTTGCCGTCGCGGGAAAAAGTGGCCTGCCCCTCGTTCAGGGTGGAGTTGAGTTCTTCCGAGAACGAGGTGCGGAGCATGGCTTCCTCGTTGGGGTCAAGCAGGGCGAAAAACAAGTCGAAAGAGGTCCGGTCAACATACCGGCGGTCGGGGCGGCCTGTTTTACTGCTGTTGGATACGAATACGATCCCTTCGTCGTAATAGGTCGGGCTGAAGTCAATTCCGGGGCCGTTGATCTCCGCCGCATTGCGGATGTCTGGCGGGCGGAGTATATCCTTTTCCCGGAAACGGTCTTTGGATTTACTTTTGGACGATTGCTGGGCAAATGCCCCGGGAATCGCAAGAAAAAAGAGGAGGGGGGAAAGAAGGATTAAGCACGTTTTATTCATTCGCATAAAGTGTTTTAACCTTGCCAAAACGCAATATATAGGTGAAAATTGCCTCAGAAGCCGTACCCGGACTGGACGTCGGTGCCTTCCGGCGGGTTGATCCACCAGCGTACGGTGGCTTCCACCGATCCGTTGTGAAATTTGCGCAGCGAAGTGAGGCCGATATCGTAGGAGAGACACAAGAACAGTTTGCTGGTGGCCTGAACGCCTAACAGTACATCCACACTCTCCCCGGCGCCATTCACGTCACCCCCGGCCCGGTAAGTGACTCCACTGTAGATTTTTTTCCGGACGGCTGCCATCACATTCAATTCTGCTTCAAACGGTGTGTTCGGGACAAACTTCAGGAGCATTTGCGGCATAAACTTCAGATCATCGCCGGCAGAAATGGTCAGGCCGGCCATGGCGTTGAAATGGTATGCCTCCCGGGAGAGGGTGGCGCCATTTTCAGCAAAGTCTATGCTGCTTCTACTGCCTCTTGGGAGGGCAAGGCCGGCATACCAGCCTTTTTCGTCGTTGGAGAAGAAGAGGCCGAGCCCAAGGTCGATAATCCACTTGGTGCGCGGTTCCAGCGGGATGGCCAAATCAGTTCCGGCCGGAGTGGGGCTGTAGAGACGCCCGTCGGCCCAGTTCTGGTAAAAATTGCGGATACTCGGTTGCACCCCGAAACTGAGGTGCCCTCGCCGTGTTTTAAACCGCCAGGCAAAGATCATATCCACCGTAGTGCTCCGGTTGATGCCGATACTGTTGTGGGTGAGATTGGCGCCCATGCCGGCATGCTCATTAAAAACGGGCATGTTAAACGACAGGATCTGGGTTTTAGGCGCACCCTCAATACCCATCCATTGGTTGCGGTAAATGGCGGTAATTTCCGGCGATACGAAGCTGCCGGCATAACCGGGGTTATATGCCAGTTTATTGAACATGAACTGGGTGTACTGCGGCTCTTGTTGTGCCCGTACTTCCCCACCCGGCAAGATCAGACCCAGGGCCAATACCCAGCTTGCTATGCCTGCGAGGTGTATATACTTTGTATCGGTTTTAGCCATTGCAAAAGAGGGTAGTGTTGATTATTTTGGTGAACAGTTTAGAGCTGTATCAGGAGAAAGCCGGTGCGTGGGGTGCTCTCTCCGGGCAGTTTAACGACATAGAAGTACGTGCCGGCGGGAAGCGGTTGACCATTGAAAGTGCCTTCCCAATCGTTGTTGTAGGGCTGGGCATGGAAAACCTGATCACCCCATTGATTAAAGATCGTCACTTCATTATCGGGTATCTCCCCATTATAAAGGCATTGGAAGGGAATGACAAATATGTCGTTCGCCCCGTCGCCATTGGGCGTGATGATCGTCGGAATACGGCATTCTCCGGCCTCCTGTACATGGAAAAACAAGGTTGACATACTGCACGGACACTCCGGATTGAGGTTGCACAGTTCGTAGATCAGTTTGTCCACGCCGGTGAAGGTAAGATCGGGCAGGTAGGTAAAAGACCCCTTACTGGGTTCCGACCACAAGCCGTGTTTGGGGGATTCCAGCACCGTTACGGTGAATTGCGGAGGAACAATGTCGTTTTGCAGCACGTTCGCGGTGATCTGTTGTCCAAAGGCGACAATAACACTGTCTTCAAATGCCGTGGGCGCCAGGTCATAGTTGATCACCACGGTGTCGCGGGAAAGATCGTCACAAAGGCCGCCATTGGTTTGCCAGAGAAAACGGTTGGCGCCGATCTGCAGGTTACACACTACAGTAGTGGCTTTATTCGGGCTGTTGACCAGGATATCCGGATTGGCCAGGGAGTCCAGATAGGTCCATTTCCCGGTTTCAAACTGTTCCAGGGAAGTAGCCTGGAGCAAGGTACAGGAATCTACGTCGCAAAGGAACTGATCTACGCCGGCATAGGGTTTGTTGCTTATGGTGTGGACCGTCACCTGGGCTGTATCCGGCGGGCATCCGGCAACATTAAGGATCCAGTAAAAAAAGAAGGTGTTATCGTTTGCGTTAAAGGGGAGTTTGCGGACCATAGTAGAGGGGTCCAGCGGATTTTCGATCATTACAGGCGGCTGGAACAGCGCCTGGCCCGGGGGTTGTTTCCATATCCCGGCTACGGTTTGGCCTTGAATGGCATTCAGACGCACACTGTCGGCAAAACAGGTAATCAACACATCGTCGGTAACCTTTGCTTCCTCAAATTTATTGACCGATACCTGCACGGTATCGCGGCTGAAGTTTTTGCAGGCGCCATTGGAAAGAGACCATACAAAGCGGTAAAGATTGCCGGCAATGCCGCCGACTACCTGGCTGTTGTTGGTAGGAGGGTTCACAATGGTAAGTGGAGGGCCGCTCAGCTGCGACCATACGCCAGTGGCCAGCATAGGTGCCGGCGGGGTGGCATTGAGGGAAAATGGGAAGGCATCGCAGGCCGGAAAATCAAAACCGGCGTATGCACTGATATCCGGGATGGTATCCAGTGTGACGCTCACCGGTGCAGAGGGTAGTGAACTACAGCCGTTCAGACCGGCACGCACATAGAAGTTGTTCAGTCCGGGCTGGAGCCCGGCCAGATTTGTCAACTGGAATGTTAACGGAAAGCCGGGCGGCCCAATAGGCGCCTGGGTGGCACTGTTGTACCAGGTGTATTGCGCGCCCGGCGTGGCAGTGGCCGGTGCGATGCTGAAATTAAGGGTGGCGCCGGCGGCATCGAGGCAGGCAGGTCCTACCGGCAGCAGGATGGTAGGTGCGGAGGGCCGGGGTTTTATTTCCACGCATACCGGGTTACTGGCCGCTGACGTGCAGCCGTTCACGGTGGCTTTAACACTGTAACAATCCGCATGTACATCCGAAACCTGGGCGATAAACGGATTTTGCACCCCTGCCGTGAAATTCGTTCCGGTCCAGGCGTACGTGGCATTCGGGATCGTGCTGGCGAACAGGCGAAGGGTGTCGCCGGCACAGACGGGTGAATTGGAACTTACCGTCGGAGCGGGAGGAATGGCATTAACAGTGACCGTGACCACAGCAGATGGCGCCGATGCGCAATCGCCGGATTTTACGATCAGGAAATAGTCGCCATTATGTTGCAGGCCGGTAATCGGAATCGACAGTTTGGACTGCGCCTGCGACTGTATCCCGTTAGGCGTATGCCATTCAAATGTCACATTGCTTCCGTATGCATTGGCATTGAGCACGGAAATATTCAGGGGGCTGCCGGAACACAGCGACTGGTCCGGGCCCAGCAGGGGTGTTTCCGGTTGGGCCTGTACATTGACCGTGGTCGATCCCTGATTGGATACACAGCCCGAAGCATCTTTTACCGTAAGGTTATAGGTGCCATTGTCGCTGGTACAAATATTTGGAATGACCGGCTCTGCAAGGGAAGAGGAGAAATTGCCGGGCCCCGTCCACATATAGGTCAAAGGACCGTTTTGGGTGTATATCGTCGCCTGAAGCACGGCATCCGTTGCGCAGTTGACACATGGGGGTGCAGTATGTGTCACCGAGGTTATTTCCGGCGGGGCGATCACGGTAACGGCTGTATGGGCTGTGTTGGTGCAGCCGAAGCCGGTGCTTACCGTGACCGTGTAGTTGCCGCTTGCCGGTGTGTTGGTACTGGGATCTGGGCCAATAGCCGTAAACCCGGAAGGCCCTCCCCACACGTAAGTGACGCCAGGCGTCGTAGAGTTGGCATTCAGGTTAAGAATACCGCCCTGGCAAATAGGCGAGTTGGAGGTAGCCGAAATATTCGGATAAGCCTGAATGGTAACCGTTTTGGCATCCGAAAGGTCGGAAATGCAGTTGTTTTGCATTACCTGGAGCCGCCAGGATCCGGTATCCATGGGCATGGCGTTGGCGATGACCAGGGTATTGATACTTGTCGTTACTACCGTAGTTTTAGGTGTGATCCACTGATACTGGCTGGCGGTTGGAATATTGTTGCAGGTCAGCTGGATCGTATCGCCCTGGCAAACGGAGGTGTTCCCGGTTATTTCAGGCTTCGGAGGCTTGGGGCGCACTTCAACCTTAGTAGTTGCAGGCAGGGACGCACAGCCGTTTTCAGAAATGACCAGCGTGTAGGTGCCGGCATGGATGCTTTGTGCACAGGAGCTGACCAGTGGATACTGTGCAGTACTGGAAAATGTCACGGGGCCGGTCCACTGATAGGTAATGCCCGGGCCTTGTACGTTGGTGCCGAGGCTAACCGGTTCGCAGGTGCATACGGAGAGGAGCGAATCCACAACGGAGACTGCCGGTCGTTGCTGCACGGTTATTTCCTTGACATCAGATGGTAGCGAAGTGCAACCGTCGGCTGCCACTTTTACGTAAAACTGATACTGCCCGGGTGCGAGGTTGGGCAGGGAAAACATCGGGATCGAGGTGGTACCCAATAATGTCGGGTTTGCCGGTGTGCCGGAATACCAGGAATAGGTGACGACCGTACCGCCGAACTGTTGCACCTGAAGCGTCAGCGGGCTGCCGGCACAGATCAGGCTTGGCACGCCCGGCTGAAAAGCCGGTTGGTTTGGCAAATTGGTCAGATCCAGCAATACATTCCCGGTCGACATACAGCCCGTAGGCCCGGTGACCTTCACCGTGTAAGTGCCTTCGTTGGCACTGGTGGTATTCGGGATCATCGGGTTGGGGTTCATGGAGATAAAACTGTTTGGGCCGGTCCACATATACGTATAGCCGTTATTGGGAGCCGGTGGATTGGCAAACAGCTGCACGGCACTCCCCTCGCATACGCCGGGGGTCACCGAAGGACTGCAGGCTACGGTTTGTACCTGAACCATTGCCGAACAGCTGGCGGAATTACCGGAGGTATCGGTAACAGTGAGGGTTACGTTGTATATGTTGTTGGGCGGGGTAGCCATATTGCAGGTGAATACCGTCTGCGACAACTGGAA
>CAYVDV010000049.1:0-10376 GCA_964450465.1 uncultured Saprospiraceae bacterium | reverse complement strand
CGCCTTTTCGCACTTCATATTCCACCACGGCGTAGTTGTAGAACAATACCGCTTCGAGGGTGCTGACTCCGTCGAAATTACCCGCATTCAGCGGGGCGCAGGGGTGTATAAAATTCGAATAATTTACCACATCGCGGTTGGCTTGCAGCAGGAAGCTCGCCACGCCGTTGGCAGCCCAGGCATTTATTTGCGCGGCACTTACCGGTATGATACTTTCATGTATTGCAGTGCATGCACCGGAGTCGGCAATGGTTGTTGCCGACAGAAACACCCCGTTCTCGTCTGAAACCCGGAAGAACTGGCCGTTCAGGGCATTGTCGCCCTTGTGGCGTATCCGCAGGACACCGTCGGTGACGGCATTGGGCAGGAGCCCGGAAACATTCAGAATAGCGTTTTTGGGTATAGTACCGGCATTGGGATCGACCTCAAACTGGACCGGCGTCACACCGGAGGACTTGCTCAGATCTGCAGAGAAGCTGCAGTTTTCAGATAATTCCGGGAAAGGCAGGGCAATGCTGGCAAGGCAATCGGTAGCGCCTACATAGGCGGTGATCGGCGCCGGGGGCGTCACAGCCGGCGGCTCAATATCTTCAATCCGGATAATCGTGGAGGCTGTGTTGGAATTGCCGGCGCAATCCGTAGCCTCATAAACCACGATATGATCGCCGGAGTCCAGGAAAAAGCTGGATGCAGGAGGATAAGGCATGGACGGGCCATTGTCAACCTTGCAAGTGATCGAAACAGGCAGCTGAGGGGATGCAATAGAATAGGTCAGTGTTGCGCGCGCACGGCCGCCGGGGCAAAACGCATTGCAAGCGGCGGCGCCGCTGCCGTTGGGCGCCAGCGTGATATCCAGTTGGCCATCGGTCAGCCAGGCATTGAGCAGCGCTGCCGGAATGGAGAATACCGTATCGCCGCTGAACCCGCAGGAAACATTGGTCAGTTTGGTTCTGCCGATCAGATAGCCGTCTTCTCCGTAGATCTGGAATGATTCGGATGGAAGTTCAGAGTCGGCATTATCCAGGGCTACGGCCAGTGTCGCATTGCCGGTTACCGGTGTACTGGGTGGCGTATTGGGTGCGGTCCAGGAAAATACTACGGTGTCAACCGGAACCTGATCAATAGGCGTTCCGCTGGCCGTGAACACTACCGTATCGCGCAAGTTGATCAGATCGGGTTGTGCCGTACAATCGTCAAACACGGATATCAGGGAAGGCACTACGGTGTTGGCGCCACAAATACCGGGTGCGGTGGGGGTTTTTACTGTGTCCTGTGCGACAATTTCCGGGCCGCTGTTGTCCTGGACGGTGATGAATTGCACGGCGCTGCGGCTGTTGCCGCAATTGTCGGTGGCGGTCCATTCCCGGCGTATCATGTAATTGGTCCAGTGGGCGCAATTGGCCGGATTCGGGTCGCGTATTTCGGTTTCCACAAAGGCAATATCCACTTCCTCGTCGCAATTATCGGTAGCGGTAACGGCTCCGGCAGGAGGCAGGGGCGGTACCTGATTACATTCTACCGAAATGTTGGCCGGAATGCCGTGCAGCATCGGCCTGACGGTATCCACTACATGGACATATTGGCTGAAATAGGCGGTGTTGCCGCAAATATCGGTGCTGGACCAACTCAGGATTTTCGTATACGTATCTCCGCAACCCGGGTTGTCAATCACTTCACTGGTGAGCACAGGAGCGGAGGCTATGCCGGTGCAAATATCCGATGCTGTTGGGGGCGGAGTTATAGGGAGTACTTCACAGACCAGCGTCGTGTCCTGAAAGCCGCTGATTACCGGAGCGATGTTGTCGATCACGCTGATGATCTGCCGGGCGGTTGCGGTGTTCCCGCAATCATCCGACACCGTAAAGGTCCGGGTTATCGTATAGGTATAATGGCCGCAGGTTGCAGGATCGGGATCCTGGGTGGATACATCCGCAATGCTTAGGCCGGTTACATCCCCGCAAATATCGGAGGCTTGTACCCCCTGTCCCAGCGTGGGATTGGGGGGCAGGGTAAAGGTGTCGCAGCGCAGCGTAATGTCGGCCGGGATCAGGGCGATCACCGGCTTCGTGGTATCGCGTACCACAAAGGTTTGCATTGCGGTGCCGGTGTTGCCGCAGTCGTCAGTAGCAATCCAGGTTACTACCAGAGAGTAAGCATCTTTGCACACCGTATTGGTCACCTGGAAAGTGGATGTAATAGCCACGGCGCTGTCGCAGTTATCCGTTACATAAGCGCTGGGAAGGGGAGGGATATCGTTGGGGCAATAAAGTGTGTCAAGCGGTGGAAGGCCCGAAAAGACAGGTTTGGTGCTGTCCGTGATCTTGAATCGTATCGTACCGTTGCCGGTATTTCCGCAGTCGTCGGTAGCCCGGAATGTAAGGTCCACATGCCAGTTACAGTCATGTGCCGCAATACTTGGAAACGGTCCGGTATTGAACAGGCCGGTTCCGCTTTGACCAGTGGACGTAGTCCAGGAAAAGTCCGTCCAGGTATAGGAAGAGCAGTCGTCGGACACTAAAGCGTTTCCATGGTTGTTGATCCAGTTGACCAGGGCGAGGCTGTCGTTGCCGCCTCCGCATTCTTCCAGGGTGGTAGTGCCGCTGATCAGCGGGGCTACGGTATCGATTGCAGCAAATGCTGCCTGCCCGACATGGGTGGTATTTCCACAGGCGTCTTTAGCGAAAAAATCCACATCGACCAGAGCGCGCACCTTCGGATAGGTTTGGTTGCCGATCTGCTGCGGGCCGCAGCCGTTGGCGAAAGAGGCCAGGAAGGCTGCGACTACCTGCGCCGAGTCGCTGGGAGTACCGTTGACCTGCATACTGTACTGGATTTGCGCGTCTGGCGTGCAGGAATCTTTTACCGTCAGGCCGCCGCGTCGGTGTATCCAGTTGCCCAATGCGGCCAGGTGGTTGTTGCCGGGAGGCGAGCACGCGGCGAGGCTGTCCTGCGGCGGCCGCACAATATCGGGTCCGTGATTGTCGATGACGGTGTAGGTAGCAGTACGGGTACTCGAGAAACCGCACTTGTCAGTGACCTGAAAGGTTACGGTGAGGGGCATGGGGCAGCTGCCCGTTATTGTAGCAGGGGCGTTGTTGGAGTAGCTGGCAATGCCGGAAGGGTCAGTCGCACTGAAACTGGCCATTTGCGCTGCCAGCCAAGCCGGATAAGCCGTGCCGGCCTGTGTACAGGAAGCGGAACCGTTCTGCGGGCTGGAAACAACCACTGGCGGAAGGGTATCCACATGAATTACAATCGTTTGGGTGAATACACCGGTGTTACCCGAATCGTCCGTTGCCAGCCAGGTTCGCGTAAAGCTGCCGCCGGCACAAAGCGCAGGCGCTGGGCTTGGGGTGTAATTAACGGTCAGGGAAGTGCTGCAACTGTCCGTGGCGGTCAGGTTGGGTGCTGCAGGTACCTGACTGATGGAGGCATACTCGACATAGGGGGGCGTGCCGGCAGTAAGGATCACCGGAGCAGTAGTGTCAATAAAACTGACAAAAAACTCAAAGGTGGCGGTATGCCCCTGGTTATCCGCTACCATCCAGAAGAGATGCGCAACCTCGTTGTAGTTCCACTCATCCGTGAGTTGAAACATGGATTGCAGGGTATCAAATTTTGATACGGTGATAGTGGCGCCTGCGGTGGAGCTGACGGTGGGGGTTCCGATATTTCCTGCCAGAATATTCGTGCAGGATCCGGGAGCCACAATAATGGTGTTGGGACCTGGATAATTGAAAGAAAAAAAGCCTTGCTGGGCGTTTACGCCGGGCAGGGTAATCCAGAAAAAAGCGTTACAAAAACCAAGCACCACCCGCCAGTGCACGCGTAACCGGTTTTTCATACCTACATGTTTCAAGTTCGCGCAGCCGGAGGCTGTCGAAATGTGTCAAGGGATAAAATTCAACTTCCATGGATTAAGGATTAAAAAAAGACGTCACTTTTCCGGTCCATCCGGCTCGTTGTCCAGTTTTTTGTCTTTCACGTTTTTGTCGAGATAGGCATTGATATCGTCAATGTCATATCCCCGGATTATCTCTCCCATTTCGTTTACCCGGATATCCATATTTTGCAGATCATCGGGAACGGAGGCGGGGGGAGGGTTGTCGGATTTAGGTTTATTTTTTTTCGCCATGGTGAAAAGCGTTTCAAAAGTATGCAAAATAACGCGATTGGAGGATATCCAGCTCTGCGAAGGCTTTGTTAATGCCCGTTCCGGACAAAAAAAAGACCCGTTTTATCCGCCGGTAACGGCTGTCGTGCTTTTTTGGAAATAGGCCAGGCCGGTGGCTAAACGGCGGGTTGTTTCCGTTTTTCCCAACACGATGGCCATGTCAAATACTGCCGGCCCCTTCATCGTACCGGCCAGTGCAAGACGGAGCAGCGAAAGTATATCGCCGGGTTTCAGACCGTTGTCTTGTATAAATTGTTTGACCTGTCCCTCCAGCGTGGATGGATCCTGAAAAACGGTTTGGTCCAGCAATCCGATTAGTTTTTCAAACGCGGGCGCCAGGGCCGGATTCCATTTTTTCCGGATCATGTCATCGTCGTAAGCCGACACCGGTTCAAACAGGTAATAGCCTTGTTCCACAAAATCGGGCAGGAAGGTGACCCGCTCTTTCATCAGTGCCGCTACCTGCGTGAGATAGTTCCCGTCAACCCGGTAATTGCGGGCTTCGGCCAGCGGTCGGATCAGTTCCGCCAGCGTGCTATTATCGCTCATTTGAATATAGCGCTGATTGAACCATTTTGCCTTTTCGTAGTCGAATCGCGCGCCGCTTTTGCCGATATGCTCCAGGGAGAAGGCTTCAATGAGTTCTTCCCGGTTGAAGATCTCCTGATCACCGCCGGGGTGCCAGCCAAGCAGCGCCAGAAAATTGATCGCGGCTTCGGGGAGGAAGCCGGCTTCGCGGAAGCCGGTAAAACTTTCTGCCGCCGTTTCGCCTTTCCAGGCAATAGGGAATACCGGTATTCCGAATTTAGCGCCGTCGCGTTTGCTCAGTTTGCCGTTCCCGACCGGCTTGAGGATCAGGGGAAGGTGCGCAAACTGGGGCATCGACTCGGTCCAGCCAAATCCGCGATACAGCAGGATATGGTGTGCCGTACTCGGCAGCCATTCTTCGCCCCGGATCACTTGGGTAATGCCCATGAGATAATCGTCCACGACATTGGCCAGGTGATAGGTTGGCATGCCGTCGGCTTTCAGGAGCACCTTATCGTCTAATTCGCTGCTTTGAAAAACGACATCGCCGCGGACCAGATCGTGGATCTGGATATTTTCCCCCGGCTCTACCTTGAGCCGGATGACATAGGGTTGTTTTGATTCCAGGTATTGCTGCACCGCTTCGGCATCCATTGTAAGGCTGTTGCGAAGGCCGCTCCGGGTGCGAAAATTATAGGTAAAGTTCTCGGCCCCCTCGCGTTGGGCTTCCAACTCTTCGGGGGTATCAAAGGCGAAATAGGCATGCCCGCGTTCGACCAGGCTATGCGCATACTGCTGATATATCGGTTTCCGGTCACTCTGGCGGTAAGGGCCGTGGTCACCGCCGAAGTTCAGGCCTTCATCGGGAATAATCCCCGCCCATTTCAGGGATTCCAGGATATATTCTTCGGCGCCGGGAACATAGCGGTTCTGGTCGGTGTCCTCGATCCGGAGGATAAAGGTGCCGCCGTTCTTGCGGGCAAACAGGTAGTTGTACAAAGCGGTTCTAACGCCGCCGATATGCAGGGCGCCGGTAGGAGAGGGGGCAAAGCGTACGCGTACAGACATGCTTTGGTTGTATTGGTTTTGGGCCGTTAGTTTTTAGTTGCGGCGACCCGTTTTGTATTGGTGGTTTTGTGTGGAGCCCGGTGCTTGTGCTGCACCTGTGTGCAGGTGCAGCGGATCAAATCAGCCCGGGTTTCTTCGTACAAAAGCGACAAAGGTGCAGATTGTGCGCAGAAAACCCCTGAAAAAAGGACCTGCTGCCCAACTGAGTTGGATATTTGCCTGTCAGTTGTACTTAGTGTCGGCAAAAGTAGTGCTTTTGTCTGCATAATTCGAAACAGGTATTGAACTACACTCCCTGCGAATATGTATCTGGTAAAAACACCCAAACTGATACAGGCGTTGATGCCTGCCTATCTTTGGAATATTCCAACCCGGGAAAAAATCATTTATCTCACTTTTGACGACGGGCCCATACCCGAGGTCACACCCTGGGTAATGGAAACCCTGCGGCTTTATGATGCACGCGCTACTTTTTTCTGTGTCGGAGAAAACGTATGGCGATATCCGGAGATCTTCCGGCAAGTGATGGCTGCCGGGCATTCTGTGGGCAACCACACGTATAATCACCTGAATGGCTGGCGAACGGAGAACCTGAACTACCTGCACAATGTACGCCACTGTGCCCGCATGGTTCCCGGCAACCTGTTTCGCCCGCCCTATGGCCGTTTGCTGCCCAGCCAACGGGCTTTTCTGGAACGCCACTACCGGATCGTCATGTGGGATGTGCTCAGCGGTGATTTCGATCCCCTCCAATCTGCGGCCCAATGTCTGGATAATGTTTTGCAAAATACCCGCCCCGGCTCGATCATCGTATTGCACGATAGCCTGAAAACCCGGGAGAAACTGTTTGAACTCCTGCCCCGGCTCCTCAGCCATTTTTCAATGCTGGGATACCGGTTCGAGGCAATTCCCATGCATGCTCCGCTTAGGTCTGTACAGGGGAAACGAAAGGTTAAGCGCCTAATGCGAATTTGACAGGAGTCGTTCTATTGCCGACCGGACAATATCCTGCCGGCTCCAGAGTATAAAATGATCGCCTTTGGGCATGGTGATCGCCTGGAAGTCCGGGCAGTTGACCAGCATGCGACGGCCAAACGCGACATTGGCAAAAGGCACCAGCCGGTCATTTTCGGCATGGATCATAGTCACCGGACACCGGATCGCTGCCCAGCGGGGCAGCATTTCGCGTAATTCTTTTTCCAACAGTATGATCTCCCGGTTGCTTGTCCACAGGCTTTCCGGGGTGAGCCAGCACAGGGGCGGGTGATCCACTGCACCCTGCCACCAGGGATGTTCTTCCAGATCGGGGTCAATGGAACCGGCAACGATCACCAGGCCGGCTACCTGTTGCGGGTAATCCATGGCAAAACGGGCAATAACGGGGCCTCCGAGAGAGTGTCCGGCCAGCAGCACCTTTTGCCCCGGCGCCAGCCGGTCGGCAACGGCCTTTAGTGCGGCAGCCTGCCGTTCCAGGGAGCCTTCCGGGTTGCCGAAGCCGGAGGTGTAGCCGAAGCCTGGCCGGTCGACGCTCACCACCCGGGCTTGGGAAGTGAGACTGGTGTCGGCCAGGTAAGCCAAAAAAGCATCGGCAGATCCGGGTGAACCGTGTACGAGCATCACCAGAGGAAGCGTATCGCTTCGCCCTACGCTGACGGCGTGAATGGTCCGGTAGCCCGGCATGGAAACCCGGAGGAATTCGGGCGCCAGGGTTTGTCCTTTTTGCTGCA
Source organism: uncultured Saprospiraceae bacterium (assembly GCA_964450465.1). Taxonomy (GTDB): domain Bacteria; phylum Bacteroidota; class Bacteroidia; order Chitinophagales; family Saprospiraceae; genus M3007. Next base: position 2,879 of record CAYVDV010000049.1, on the reverse strand, counting down.
ATTCAGCCGGCCATTTGCGGTCGGGTGTGCGCATTGCGAGGCACCCCGCCTGAATGGCAATGATCCAGATTAGAAAAATACCGGAAAAGACATACCCGATCCGGCGCCGTTTTCGGGGCCGGGGAGCTGGGACAGACAATGACCGGTTGTTTTCCGCAGTGTTCATTCCCGGGAACCCATAAACCGCAAGAGCAGGTACAGGAATTGCAGCAGCGCTGCCAGTGCTGCTGCCACATAGGTCATGGCGGCCCAGAACAGGGCGTCTTTGGCGCCGGCATATTGTGCGCCGGTGGCTACTCCACTGCTGTCGAGCCAGGCCAGGGCACGGCGGCTGGCGTCGAACTCGACCGGAAGGGTGATCAGGCTAAACAGGCAGGTAACCCCGAATATCAGGAGTATCACAAACATGACCACCGGGTTTTTGAGCGCCGACATCATCACCAGCGCGAACATAAAGATGTATTGCTGGATCGAGGCGGCTATGTTTACGATCGGTACCAGTGCCGAGCGCAGCTGCAGCATGCTGTATGCGGTAGCGTGTTGCACGGCATGCCCGCATTCGTGTGCAGCCACTGCCGCTGCGGCTACATTCCGGCCGTGATATACATCCCGGCTAAGGTTTACCGTCTTGTTCAGGGGGTTGTAGTGATCGGTAAGCTGGCCATCGACCTGGGTGATCTGAACGTCGTTGATGCCGTAGTGCCGCAGCATGGTAGCCGCTACTTCCGCGCCGTTCATGCCATTGGTCAAAGGCATCTGACCGTATTTGTTAAATTTTCCGCGCAGCGTTCCGCTCAGGATCATGCCGATCACGGTAAATGCGATGCTGATAACTATGAGTCCGCCCATGGCTCAGATAAGAGTTTTGAGTTTTGAGTTTTGATTTTTCAGCGAGGCGATTCCCCGGGAAAATCCCGGCAATCTGCATTTCGCCGATTATTTTATCATCTTAAAACCAGTATATTTCTGTAATGTTTTCGGGATGCGGATACCTTCCGGTGTTTGGTTGTTTTCCAACAATGCAGCCACAATGCGCGCAAGGGCGAGCGCGGAACCATTAAGGGTATGGGCAAGCTGGATTTTTCCGTCGGCATCGCGAAAACGCAGCTGCATCCGGTTGCTCTGGAAGGTTTCAAAGTTAGACACCGAACTCACTTCGAGCCAACGCTGCTGTGCGGCCGACCACACTTCGAAGTCAAAGGTTTTGGCTGATGCGAAACCGGTGTCGCCGCCGCACAGGAGCAGTATGCGGTAGGGGAGTTCCAGTTTGTTGAGCAGACGCGAAACATGGCGGAGCATTTCCTGCAGAGTTTGGTAGGACCGGTCCGGGTGTTCGATCTGTACGATTTCTATTTTGTCAAACTGGTGTACGCGATTCAGGCCGCGCACATGGGCGCCCCAGGCGCCGGCTTCCCGGCGGAAACAGGGCGTATAGGCGGTCATTTTGATCGGCAGATCTTTTTCGGGAATGATCATATCGCGAAGGATATTGGTAACCGGCACCTCCGCAGTAGGGATCAAATACAGATTGTCGCGTTCGCAGGTGTACATCTGCGCCTCTTTATCGGGCAACTGGCCGGTTCCCCGGGCGGTATCCTCATTGACGAGCAGGGGTGGGATGATCTCCTCAAAGCCGGCCTTGGTTGCCTCGTCCAGGAAAAACTGGATCAGTGCCCGTTGCAGCCGGGCACCCTGACCGCGGTACACCGGGAACCCTGCGCCGGTAAGTTTAACGCCCAGTTCAAAATCGAAGAGGTTGTATTTTTTAGCCAGTTCCCAGTGGGGCAGGGCATCGGCCGGCAATTCGGGAAAAGGCTTGGTCCATGCCCTGGCTACCTTGTTGTCGTCGGCCGTACTGCCTTTGGGTACGCTTTTGTGCGGGCAGTTTGGCACCGTGTACAACATGTCGTCGAGTTCCTGCTTCAGGTTGTTAAACTGTTCCTCCAGTTGCCGGGATTGCTCCTTTATCTCGGCTACCCGGGTTTTCAGCGCTTCCGCCGCATCCTTTTTCCCCTGGCCCATCAACTGACCGATCTCCTTGGCCAGGCGCTTGTTTTCGGCCAGCAAATCGTCCAGCTCTTTCTGTGTTGCGCGACGCTGATCGTCGGTCTGCAAAATGCGGTCAATGATTTTTACTTGTTGCGCTGACCAGTTGCGTTTACGCAAGCCATTGATTATGCGCTTTTTGTCGTCTCGTATTACCTTTACCTGAAGCATTTTTAACAAAGAATTTTTCTTGGGCGCAAGATAGAGGGAATTTCAAAAAAGAATTATCTTTGCCCCGTTCATTTCTGACATACACTGTCCCAGCCGTCCTTTTTAAGCAGGCCTCTTCACAACATTTCCTCTCTGTTTTGGTTTGATTATTGGCTTTCTGTATTAAGGCTCTGGTATTTCCAAAAGACGCAAGCTCCTGTTCTGCCCATCATTACCGTATGAAACCCTTTATGCTGTTTCGCTGCGTTCCAGTCCGGGTTTTCCGCAATGCTTAAACAACATTCCTGCTATTGCCCTAACCGCTCTTACCGACATTTCCGGCGCATCATCTAACGGAATTACATGAAATCATCGTTTTATTCTAAGACTCAAATTAAATACTTTCCTTTCCCATACCCACCATGTACGATATATTGCAGCTGAATGACATGCTGGTACCCGAACTTAAAGAAATTGCCAGCAAGTTGGGAATTAAAGGGTACCACAAGCTCACCAAACAAGAGGTTATTTACAAAATCCTCGATGAACAGGCGCTCGCCGAAAAGAAATCCGGCGGTGAAAATGTCCCTGTCGTAGAAGAGCCCGCTCCGGGCCGTAAGATTGTGGTACGCCAGCCCTCCCCCCCTAAAACAGACCCCGCCGCTGCCCAGCGCCCGCGCAAG